>JBEATG010000023.1:0-9864 GCA_041162035.1 Bacteroidota bacterium | reverse complement strand
GTTAAACTTGGATGTAATCGGTCATTTCTTGAACTTCCTTGAGAGCGCGCGAACCAATACTCCTCACTATAAACAAATAACGCAGCAATATCATGATTCGTTCCAATCTTAGTTGCGTAATTCAAGCGGCCATTTAACATTGTTTTGTAACCAGTACTTGTGGAATTTGAAATTCCGGCATTATTTCCAACATAAGTTCTACTTCCAAAGGATTCTGTTTGAAAGTTATATGCTTGATTTGGCATGGGTGCACTCCAAGAAAATTGGTTATAGTAATTCAATGCATAATCTATTCTTGCAGTTAATCCTTTGATAGGTGCCCAGTCATAAAACATTTGTGTATTCACCTCTTGTCTATTATTTTGAGATGGGTTGTTGATGTATAATGTATAAGGGTTATACGCTTGCGGATCTTCACCATAAGCCATTACACCACCATAATATCCTGTTTTTGGATCGTAAGGTAATATACCGGCAATGGCATATTGCATATCATTTCCAGCAGTATTAGATGCAGCCGGATCGTTAAACCCTTCCGATAATCCAAACCTATAATTTGACCAGTCTCCGTTAAAACGAAATCCAACATTCATATTATTTTTGATCTTCGCATCAAAATTAAAACGCGCATTATATTGTTTGTAGTCATTATTGATTTGCAATCCTTTTTCATCTTTTAAACCAGCTGAAATATAAAAATTTGAATTTTCGCCACCACCAGTTGCAGAAAGGTTATAGTTATTAAACATACCTGGACGTAATATGATATCCCAAATATCCGTATTCGGAAATCTAACAGGATCAATCATACTTTTTGCCATCCATTCATCCACAGTTCCTAATCTAAAAAGTTGGTTTCCTTGTAATGTATTTACTGCGGTCCTTTGCTGTTGCACTGTCAATGCCCTAGAATAATCATTCATAAAATCCAAGCCTTTCGTAGGAGCTACGACTGAATTATTACTCGTAAAATTTAATGAAGTTTTTTTAGCCCCTTTTCCACTACGTGTGGTAATAAGGATAACACCATTCGCAGCTCTTGATCCATATACTGAAGCCGATGTGGCATCTTTTAAAACTGATATAGTTTCTACATCATTGATGTTGACTCTATTGATATCAACATCTGGCATTCCATCCACAACAATCAATGGGCTTGCATTGTTAACGGTACCTAAACCTCTAATGATTAAACTTGCTTCGTTATTACCCGCCATACCTGATGATTGAATTGCTTGTAAACCCGGAACTAATCCAGATAATGCAGCAGAAACATTCGGTAATGCACGACTCGTTAATTTTTCATCCACATTTACTTGTGAAACGGCGCCCACTAAGTTTACTTTTCTTTGGCGTCCAAAACCTACGACAACTACTTCATTAAGCTCAGAGGTTTTAGACTTAAGTACAATTACATATTCGTTCTTTGCATCCACTTTTAAAGTGTACTCCTCACGTCCAGTTGCTGTGAAAAGGATTTCATCTCCAATAACTGCATTGATTTTAAAACTTCCTTTCGCATCTGTGCTTGTTCCTACTGAAGTTTTTTTAATCACTACCGAAATATTGGAAAGCAATTCACCTGCATCGTCCTTCACAACACCTGTAATGGGTTTTTGTTGCCCAAAGGACAATGTTGGAATAAGCAAGCATAAAAATAATGCGGACGGGAAGATTCGTTTCAGCCCAGTCCGAAGACAACTAAACATGTGCATAAGCAATTGTATTATGTGTGTTTATTATAGAAATCGTAAAGCAGTAGCAATATCGTCTCGCAAAGTACTATATTTATTTTTACAAAAAACTAATATTTTGATCTTGTTAATTAAAAAAATGACACAATTTTTAATAAAAAATTCATAGTACTATTTATTAAAATATATTGGGTTCATTATAGTCCATCCAGTTTCACCATCCAACGGTATTTGCATTGGATTACAAATCTCAAGCCAATAAATATTGCGAGGTTCATTTGCAAGCGCAGTCATATCTGCGGAAAAATTTATTCCAACATACTCATAATACCCAAATTCAAACCATTGATTATCAATTTTTTGTATAAATATATTAAAATTTCTTAAATTATATTTTTGCAACAGATCTCTAACTCCTGGGTGATCATCCGCATGTAATTTTAAATATGCCTCTACATGTTCCGGCCTTAATTTAATTAACATGCCTACTCGCTTAACAACAACTTCTTCATTACTTTTTTTTTGCATATTTGTAAAATGATTTTATTTACTGCTTAAATATATTCGTTTAACATTTCCGCCCATAATCGCTGATTGTTCAAACAAAGACAAAGAGGAAATAAAAGATTTAATGGTATCAACCCATTTCGTATAATTACTTTGTATTAAACAAACTGGCCAATCAGAACCAAACATTAATCTATCTGGACCAAATGCTTCTAATACAATATCAAAATAGGGTTGTAATAACGATGTATCCCATTTGCCATCAATCACTTCGGTTACCATTCCAGATAATTTACAAGTTACATTTTCACGAGCTGCTAATTGCTTTATATTTTCTGCCCAATTATGATCAAATTTACTATGTGAGATACGCGGTTTTGCGATGTGGTCAATCACCATATCTATTTCAGGATGCTGATCAACAAATTTAATTGTCTGTGGCAAATGCTTCTCAAAAATCAATATATCATAGCACAATGAATGATTTTTTAAACACTTAATACCATTATTAAAATCTTTTCGAAGTATAAATAAGTCATCGGGTTCGTCGTGAATAACATGGCGAAATCCTACAATATTTTTTTCAGCAGCATATTTCTCAACAACTCCTTCAACATCTGTTTCACATAATGGAACCCATCCAACAACTCCTTTAATAATAGAATTATTACTTGCTAATCCTAATAAAAAATTTGTTTCCGCTATAGTTTGCCTAGCCTGAACAGCGATACTGCCATCTAAATTATTTTCTTTTAATAATGGCTGCAAGTCATTTGGCAAAAAGTTTTTTTTAATGGCGTTGTGCACTTCACCCATCCACACATAATCTACCTCATTATATTGCCAAAAGTGTTGGTGACTATCAATTTTCATAATTTAATAATTCCAATTTTGATTTGAAATAGGTGCAAGTATATCAAGTACCTCTTGTAATAATTTATTGTCTACTGGTTCATTGCTCCATTGTATATTTTGATTAACTGCAGTAGGATTTGCGCTACTAAACATGGTAGATACAATGTCTTTATTTTGTGTGGAAAACTGTATGGCTAATTTAGATATATCTGAGCCACAACGACTACAGTGTTCTGCAACTTTAGTAAAAATAGCTCTTTGGTCTTTTGTTGAAGGATGCCAGTCTGGAGCCCCTCTATTCGTAAGTGATCCAGAAGCAAATGGTGAAGCATTGATAAGCCCAATATTTTTTTCCTTTGCCTTTGCTAGTAAAGATAAAAAACGTGTATCGTTAAGGCAATATATATTATGTGTCAAGCCAACATCAATAATCCCCTCATCGATTACTTGTTCCCAAAGATCAACTGGATAAAACCCCAAACCTACCGAACCAATGCTACCAATTGACTTTAAATATTGCAAGGTTTCAATCCCTTCTTTCAAAGCCCATTCAGTATGTTCCCGGTTATTATATTCAATGTCATGTAAATATATAATATCAAAATAATCAACGCCGATGCGAGATGCGCTTTCATCAATTGATCTCATGATTGCATCATAACTATAGTCGAATGTATCAACCCCATACCCACCTGGTGCTGTATTTTTGCCAACCTTTGTTGAAATAAAATAACTGCTTCGAGGAATATTGCGAAGTGCCTTCCCTAAAACTGTTTCAGCTTTAGTAGCTCCATATGCAGGGGCAACATCTATATAATTAATACCAACCTGAAGTGCGGTCTGCACTGCTTCAATAGCATGCATTTCATTGATGTCATGAAAAACACCGCCAAGTGATGATGCCCCAAAACTTATATTAGACACCTCTAATCCCGTATTTCCTAATTTGCTGTATCTCATAATTCAATTTGAACTTTCATAACATTATCTTTTTCTAATGCACATTCCATTGCTTTCGGAATTTCATTAAAACTAAAAGTATGTGTAACAATGCCATCTAAATTAATAATACCTGCAGCCACCATTTTCATTGCTTCTTCAAAAACATTCGCAAATCGAAATGACCCGAATAATTTGAGTTCTTTGTTCATTATTAAATTACCAGGGATAGAAAAATTACTTGGCAATGTACCCACTAAAACTACTGAACCACCTCTTCTTGTATTTTGAATTGCATCTGCCAAAGCATTAGGAGACCCCGATGCTTCAAAAACAACATCAAAACTATTTAAATGCCCCCAAGCATTTTCATCAATTGGATTTACTACTTTACTAGCGCCACTTTTAAGTGAAAATGCGCGCGCAAAATCATTGACATCACTCACCGTTACATCAAATGCACCGAAAGCTTTTACAACACGTAAAATTAATTGCCCAATAGGTCCTCCGCCAGTTATAAGTATGGAGTTTCCAGCTATCTGTTTTACCTGCTTTACTGCATGCATTGCAACACATAAGGGCTCAAGTAAAGAAGCTTGTGCTAAACTTATGCCAATAGGTAAACGATAACAATTTGAACTTGGGGCAACTAAAAATTGACCCATTGATCCATCAATATGTGGCTCACAACTTGCTGATCCAAAATAGCGCATAGACAAACAAAGATTATAATGCCCACTTTTACAATGTTTACAAGTGCAACAAGGCATAGACGGATCTACAGCAACCTCATCACCAACTTTGAAATTTTTTACATTAGCTCCTAATTGATGAACCACGCCAGCAAACTCATGCCCTAGTGCAAATGGTTGTTTAGGAAAAAAATTACCACAATAACCATGTTGAAAGTAATGAATATCGGAACCGCAAATACCTGTGAACTTTGGCTTGATTAGTATTTCTTCAGGACCAGGCTCAGGAATCAACTTTTCTGATAACCGGATATCTTTTGAACCATATAATAAATAAGTTTGCATACTATTTTAATATTTGATTTTACTTTTTACTGCTTTGCTATTTCCGAAACATTTTCAAAAACACGTATAGAATAAACTTGGGCGCGCTCAATGCCATTCGAAGAAACACACTCAAGTGTTATAGATAATACATTATTTAGATTGCAATCGTGATAACAATTACGTTGAAAATTATTTAAAGATGCTGCAACAACTACCACTGATTTATCTAAAAGTTTTGCAATAATTCTATATTCTTTTATAATACTTGGAATTGTATTCACTGTATACCCCTGCCAACTTTGTCCAAAATGAAAGTAAAGTGATGAATCAAATATCAATTGAATACCTTTTATGTTACGTGGTGTATTCCAAGAAAGGCTAATCCATTCTGGCTGAGCAAATGATGTTTTTGCAGATACCCAAAGATTAGGAATATTGGTTGGGCGACTATGCGAATTTGTTACCATTTTTGGATCATAACTTGGCTGTAATGGGTATACACGACATGCAAAAGAGAAGCCAAGGAATCTGCTTAAGTTTAAAAATTTGTATGCAACATCATTCCATGTAGGTATTAATACTTTTGCACCATCAGCATCATTTGCTTTTTTTTGCCCAATAGTCAATGACCGGAATGTCCAATTGGAATAAGGATTTGGGCGAATTGCATCTTCCGGTGTTGGGTAATAGCGAAGCCGACCTGAAGGAGATTCAATAACGTGAACGGCTATTTTTGAATTTTTTTTCAAAATAAGAAAATGCCAGCCGGGTTGTTTTACTTCACATGAAATAGGTAAAGTAATCCACTGATTTTGACCAGGATTTAATTCAAGACTTTTTTTAACCATTTCCTTTTCAGGATAAGTAGAACCATTTGTTGGCCCCTGGGAAAAAGTATAGCTTAATTGTGTTTTTTCAAAAACATCTAACTTCAACTCTAGATAATCTACACGATCTGTTATAATAGCCAACATTTGCATTCGATCACTTGTAAGTGGATCCGTACCCCATGATTCTATTTCATCATGATCCGAGTATACGGAAGATGCAGATACCATAGCCTCCTGGGAGATGTCATTTGGAAGTAA
Source organism: Bacteroidota bacterium (assembly GCA_041162035.1). Taxonomy (GTDB): domain Bacteria; phylum Bacteroidota; class Bacteroidia; order Chitinophagales; family Chitinophagaceae; genus Sediminibacterium. The sequence continues at coordinate 3,762 of JBEATG010000023.1, read as the reverse complement.
GGTGGGAAACAAATGAATATGGTGATCGGCCTTTACTAAATTATGTTGAATATTTTTGACATGTTCTTTTTGGATAAGTTCACGTGGAGTATATCCATTTGCAATTGCATAGGCTGCAGACATTCCGACTGCCTCTCCAAGTTGGGCACAGGTAAGCATCACGCGAGTACTTGATAAAGCATAATGGGTTGCACTTATATTTCTACCGGCAAAAAACAGATTGCTTACATTACGTGAATATAATGAACGTAGTGGGACATTATGTGGTCCGCGAAGATACTGGTGCGTACTGGGATTTTTCTTATCATGAAAGCCTCCAGGAGGATGATGATCAAAACCCCAACCACCATATGCAACTGCATCTTCAAAATAAATTTGTTCATCAATGTCTAGCATTGTTAAAATATGATCGCCTTCAAAACGACGAGACTCTCTTTTGCCAGGAACTGCGCCCATCCAATCTAACTCAAATGTTAAAAGTTTGGTAGCAATAGGGGAACGATTTTTTAAATAATCCCATACTGCAAGTGTTATGCGTTGAACCTCATCTTTAATCTTCATCGTATCATGAACCGTATCTAATTCTCCTCCCCATTCCAACCACCAAAATCCCCCTGTATCAGGAAAAAAATCTTCATTTACAGGACGATACGGACCAAAGTCTTCAATATTTAATTCTAAATCTACCCATTGCGGTCGCACAAAAGGCATTTCTCTTCCAGTATTGCGAGCCCTAAGTTGTAAACTCATCCCCATGGTTTCATTGGTTTGTTTGTCGGGGCAAAAGGATTCATTAAATTCTGATCGCGCTTCCACACCATATCTAAAAACTGCACCTGCTTCTGAACCAACGACCCCATCACCTGAGCAATCAGCAAAAAGGGGCGCATTAAATACATGCCAGGTTTCCGCCATGGAGCAATAAGCTTTTATGGATATAATTTTAATGGTTTGCGAACCTGTAGATGCTGATGCATCAGTTGTAACATGGTTAACCGCACAATTCAAGAATAAATCAAGATTTGGTTCGTTTCTAACAATATTTTCAAGCTCTAAATTCCAACCTTCAGGACTCCAAGTTGGATTTCGAAATAAATTATTAAGAAAAATTTCTTCAATCAATCCGGTTTCACGTGAATAGGCAAAATTACATTGTGTAGCACCCACCGGTGGAACACGAATTTCCGAACTTGCATTACCACCAAGTACAGGTCGATCATGTACAAGCGCAGTTTTTACGCCATTTCGCGCTGCAGTTACTGCAGCTGAAATGCCAGCTAATCCTGCACCAACGACTACAAATTCATAACGATGTTCAAGTGTTTTCATATATTGGAAGTAAAAAGATTATTATTTTAAATTTTATGAATAGTGCCTATTTTACCAATTAAAAAATGAACCAAAATAAATGCTATTAAGTATGCAAAACCAATAAAAATAAATATGGGTAAATAGGAATGTTGCGCGACGGTAATTCCTATCAGCTTTTGTGAAATAACACTCATACATCCACCCAAAGTGCCGCCTATTCCAGTAACAGTAGCTTGAATATGTTTTGGGAAAACCTCTGTAGTCAATGTAATATTTGACCAAAAACCATGAGATAACATAATCCCAGAAATTAAAAAAATTGCCATAACTGCATTAACCTTTACAGTGAGTGCTAAACAAAAAATCGGAATCGCAATAGATGCAATGAGCATAATTGTTTTTCTAGACTTGTTTAAACTCCAGTTTTTTCTTTCAATTAAGCGTTTAGGAAGCCATCCACCTAAAATAGTTCCAATGCCCATGGCAGCATAAGGTAACCAAGCTGTAACACCAATCTCGGCTAACGAAAGGCCCTGAACATCATGTAAATATTTAGGGATCCAGAAGATAAAAAAATAAACGACGGGATCAATAAAAATTCTTCCAGCAAAACATCCCCAAGCAGCTTTCTTCATTAAAATTTTTTTAATGGAGAATGATTTGAGGCTTGCGTGGTCTGTATCAATTATTTTTTCATCATTTAAAATAAGTTCCTTTTCTTCCTTAGTTATTCGTTTATTGTGCTCAGGCAGATAATAATATTTTAACCAAAATAATAACCAAATAAATCCTAGAACGCCCGTAATAATAAATGACATACGCCAACCCCATGCAATTGCAGCAAAGCTCACTAATGGAACTGCGATAGTTGCTCCAATTGCCGAACCCGCACTAAATAGTCCTACTGCAAAAGCCCGCTCTTTCATTGGAAACCATTCTGTTATTGACTTAATACCAGCCGGAAAATTTCCTGATTCAGTAACTCCTAAAAAAAAGCGCGCAACTGAAAATTGACCAACTGTATTTGCAAAAGCATGTAAGCCACTTACTAGTGACCAGGTTCCAACGGAATAAGCAAACCCTTTTCTTGTGCCAATCCAGTCAATGATACGTCCACTAATGAAATACATAATTGTATAACTAAAAACAAATAATGAAGTAATATTTGCATAATCGATATCCGTCCAAAGCAATTCTTTTTGAATAGTAGGTGCGAGTATCGCAAGCGCACTTCTGTCTATATAATTCAATGAGGAAGCAAAACAAAGTAAAACTGCCACCTTCCACCTCTCGGATATATTTACAACTGCCTTCATGATATTTTAATCTTGTTTAATTATTCCAACGCCATCAGCAATTATATAACCATTTGCATTTTCATTAGATATTTTTATTGCTGCAGGCTTCCCTTTCTCAAAATAATATTCACCCACCCTCACTGCAAATCCAAGCGGATCTCCTTTTCTAAAATTCCACTCTAAAGTTTCTACACCACTAGCATGTTGAATGGAGATTTTTGCATTGGAAGCACTTTTTTCATCCGGGAAATACATGAAGCAAAGTTTGTACTTACCTGATTCGTTTATAGGCAACAAATAAGTACATTCTGCAGCACTATCCGGTGCAGCTTGTTGGCAGTTATATTTAAATAGGTTTCTCATTCCTGCTATTTGTTTATTCTGCCAATTACCTTTATATAAAATTCTATTTTTTTCAGCTGATGTAATGACAGCACCAATATTTTTAAGTTGTTCATTATAAATACTATGACTAGCGGTTCCCTTTGGCCCGATTTCCTGTGGTAAAAAAGGGGCTATTTTTGTTTTTGAAGCAAGATTGTTTTCAATCTGAAGGTTCCAATTGCCCATAATGGGTTTGATTTCTTTATCTCCAGCATTGTAAATCACATTATTCTTTACTGTTGTATTACTCGTAGCCCAGTCAAGAAATATGCCATTCGCTAATGTTCTTCGAGGTGTTGCATTTATTAATTGTTCGTATCCCCAGATATCATATAGATAATTATTCATTATAAAGTTTGGTGCTGCCAAGCGATTCATCGTTGCAAAATGAATCGCAGCGCCATCAATGGTGGTTTGCATACAATCATGTATTTCATTAAATTCAACAACATTTCCACCCTGATTTCTAAATGCAAATATGCCATTTCTCGATAAGTCACTAAAGTGATTATGTGCAATATAATTTCCTGGTTCCATTGCCATAGATGCTGGCCTTGAATCAATATGAACGCCACCACCATAATATCGAATTTTGCCACAATGCGCCACTGTATTCCTTGTTATTCTATTAAGCATTGGAAAAACTTTTGCCGCTTTTTCACCAGCCGTAAAAATTTTTGTATCATCCATATAAGATAATCTAGCACCTGTTAAAAGAACACCGCCGCCGCCAGAATTTTTCACCGTATTGTTATCAAAAATATTGTTC
>JBEATG010000010.1:0-4556 GCA_041162035.1 Bacteroidota bacterium | reverse complement strand
ATTTTGCTAAAAACCGGTCAAATAAGCACTATTTCACAAATTCAAAACGCTTTAATCAACGAAAGTCTTTCCGCCCCGGTGAAAAAATTTTACATTTGCTTGCTTAACGAATAACCCCTCATTCAACCCCTAGCGCATGCTACAATTTACTGCACAACAAATAGCTTTAATGATCCAAGGTCAAGTGGAAGGGGACGCGGCTGTTGCAGTAAATGATTTTGGTAAAATTGAAGAAGCAAAAAATGGAGATATTTCTTTTTTAGCCAATCCCAAATACGAGGAATTCTTATACACAACGCAAGCATCTATTGTTATTATTAATGCCTCCTTGGTATTGAAAAAAAGTATTTCTGCTACGCTCATTAAAGTACCTGACGCCTATGCAGCATTTGCAACTTTACTTACCAAGTATCAGGAATTAAAAGCACAACAATTAAATGGAATTGAACAACCTTCCTTTATAGCATCTTCTGCCAAAATGGGTAAGAACCACTATATCGCTGCATTTGCGCATATTGGAAATAATGTGAGCATGGGGGATGATGTTAAAGTTTATCCGAATGTGGTGATTGCAGAAAATGTAAGCATTGGTAATAATGTAGTGTTACATCCAGGTGTTATTATTTATTCCAATTGTGTGATTGGAAACAATGTTACCATACATTCAAATGCCGTAATTGGAAGTGATGGTTTTGGATTTGCACCATCGGCAGATGGCAGTTTTCAAAAAGTACCGCAACTTGGAAATGTTGTTATTGAAGACAATGTGGAGATCGGATCCAATACCACGATTGATCGCGCAACCATGGGTTCTACTTTTATCCGTAAGGGTGTGAAATTGGATAATTTAATACAGATTGCACATAATGTAGAGATTGGAGAAAATACAGTCATTGCCGCGCAATGTGGTATTAGTGGCAGTACCAAACTGGGTAAAAGCGTCATGATGGGTGGTCAAGCTGGCGCATCTGGACATTTATTAGTGGCCGACGGTGTGAAAATTGCTGCCCGAAGTGGGCTTACCAAAAGCATCAAACAGGCCAATTTAGTGGTCACTGGTTACCCTGCCGGAGAGCATGGCGCCACCTTGAGAACTCAAATTCAGGTTAAAAACCTGCCATTATTGGAGAAAAGGGTCAAGGAACTTGAAATATTAGTACAACAACTAGCCCAAAAAGGCTAATTCAGCTTAATTTTACTGAAAATCATTGCTTTGCATTAGCGAAGCATTAAACAAGAATAGCATGGATCAAAATTTTAATCCCGATAAGCAACACACTTTAAGCAAAAGTATCAGCATTAGTGGCACCGGTTTGCATACTGGGGTATTGGTGGATATGACCTTGACTCCAGCTAACCCAGGTTACGGGATCCAATTTCAGAGAGTCGATTTACCCAATAAGCCAACCATTAAAGCGGATTGCGATTTAGTCACAGACACTAGCCGCGGAACTACCTTACAAGTGGGTGATGTAAAAATTAGCACTGTTGAGCATATTTTAGCTGCCTTAGTTGGCATGGGGGTTGATAATTTGTTAATTGAAGTGAATGGCCCTGAGATTCCAATTATTGATGGCAGTTCAAGTCCGTTTATTGAAAAAATAGAAGAAGCAGGAGTTTTCGAACAGGATGCCGCAAAAGCATGGTACAGTATTGATGAAAATATTTTTCACTACGATGATGCAAAGCGTGTTGAAATGGTTGCGCTTCCAGCACTTGATTATCAAATCACCACATTGATTGATTTTAATAGTCCAGTTTTAGGAACACAACATGCTGCATTAAAAACCATTAAAGATTTTAAAGCCGAGATTGCCCCTTGTCGTACTTTTTGTTTTTTACATGAATTAGAAACCTTACTTAAAAACGATTTGATAAAAGGCGGAGATATTAATAACGCAATTGTGGTGGTGGATAAACCGGTATCAACTGAGGAGATGAACCGATTAGCAAAAGTGTTTAAGCGTGATAAAATTGAAGTAAAAAGCGAGGGCTATTTGAATAATTTGGAATTAAGATTCCCGAACGAACCTGCAAGACACAAATTATTAGATGTAGTGGGTGACTTAGCATTAATTGGTTATCCGATTAAAGCACGCATCATTGCCAATCGTCCGGGGCATAGTAGCAATGTGGAATTTGCTAAAAAAATTAAGCAGTACATTAAGAAAAATAAACACGTTAAGGATGTTCCAGTGTATAATCCTAGTGAAACACCTGTGTTTAATTTAGAACAAATTGAAAAAACATTGCCGCACCGACATCCGTTTTTATTTATTGATAAAATCATTGAATTGACGGATACGATGATAGTAGGTGTGAAGAATGTTACTTACAATGAATGGTTTTTCCCTGGACACTTTCCAGGAAATCCAGTCATGCCAGGTGTTTTACAAATTGAAGCGTTGGCGCAAACCGGTGGTATATTGTGTATCAATGCCATGCCTAAAGGACAATACGATACTTACTTTTTAAAAATAGATAATTGCAAATTCAAACAAATGGTAAGACCAGGTGATACCATGTTGTTGAAAATGGAATTAACCTCTCCGATTCGTCGTGGCATTTGTGAAATGAGAGGTACCGTTTATGTGGGAGGCAAAGTAGCTACCGAAGCTGATTTAGTAGCACAAGTAATTAAAAGAGCAGAATAAAAGAAGAAAAAATTATGACACATCCATTTACTTATATTGATCCTAACGCAAAAATTGCATCTAATGTAAAAATTGATCCATTCACCGTGATCCATGGTGATGTAGTTATTGGAGAAGGTACATGGATTGGCAGTAGCGTTACAATAATGAATGGCACTAAAATTGGAAAAAACTGCCGCATATTTCCAGGGGCAGTGATTGGTGCCGATCCACAGGATTTGAAATTTAATGGTGAAAAAACAAATGTTGAAATTGGCGACAATACCACCATTCGTGAATTTGTAACCATCAACAGGGGTACTTCCGATCGTTGGATTACCAAAGTAGGCAACAACTGTTTAATCATGGCCTATAGTCATATCGCACACGATTGTATCATTGGCAATTATTGTATTTTAAGTAATAGTGTACAAATTGCAGGACATGTTACCTTGGGCGATTACGCTTGGATTGCAGGTGTGAGTGCGGTACACCAATTTGTAAACATTGGTCAGCATGCTTATATCGCAGGAGGAAGTTTGGTAAGCAAGGATGTGCCTCCATATATTAAAGCGGTGCGTAATCCATTGAGCTATGGCGGTGTGAATAGTGTTGGATTAAAAAGAAGGGGATTTGATTTGGAAAAAATTAATCATATCCTAGATATCTACCGATACATTTTTAGTAAAGGAATGAATACAACGCAAGCATTAGAATTTATTGAGGAAGAAATTCCTGCAACTGATGAACGCGATGAAATTGTAACTTTTATTAGAGATAGTGGCAGAGGTGTTATTAAAAGATTCGGCAAGGGTGTCGTTGAAGAAGATTAATCCATATGCAAATTAGCTTACAACAAGCCAGCAAGAGATTCAATAAAGAATGGATTTTCAGAAATCTAGATTATACTTTTGAGCTTGGACAACATTATGCACTTATTGGCAATAATGGTTCAGGGAAAAGCACTTTACTTCAAATTTTAGCAGGCTACAGTAGCTTAACTAAAGGTACTATTCATTGGAGTGGTAATGACCATACTACTATTTTTAAACAAATTAGTTTTGCAGCGCCCTACTTAGAATTGGTGGAAGAATTTACCACGATGGAACAATTTGAATTTCATGCTACTTTCAAAACATTGCAATCATCCATTACAGTTAATGATATCATAGAACGCATTGGATTAAAAAATTCAGCGCACAAACAAATCAGGTATTTTAGTAGCGGAATGAAACAAAGATTAAAATTAGCATTGGCTATTTTGTCTGACACTCCCCTGTTATTATTAGATGAGCCTTGTAGCAATTTGGACAAAGAAGGTTACCAGCTTTACGCCGAACTCATTCAACAATTTGCGCAACACAAATTAATAATTGTAGGAAGCAATGACCCGCAAGAATATGCATTTTGCCAACAGCAAGTAAACTTAATGGACTACAAAAAAGCCTAGCTTTTACTCGCGATCAATAAGTTCAAATCCGTATACTTTAAATTGAATTTTTCACTGATATAAAAATCAGTCAAAGCCCCTTTGTATAAATAAATGCCTTCTCTAAGATGTATTTGGTGCCAAATGATTTCAGACAGTCCCCCCAAATCTCCAATTTGCACTAGCAAAGGCATCAATACATTACTAATCGCCTGGCTTGCAGTTCGCGCAAAACCACTTGGAATATTTGGAACACCATAATGAAGCACTCCGTGTTTTATTCTTATGGGATTTTCATGATTCGTCAATTCGCTGGTTTCAAAACAACCGCCGCGATCAATGGCAACATCAATAATAATACTACCTGGTCGCATTGCTGACACCATATCCTCCGTTACCACAATGGGTGCTCGGCTAAAGTCATTTCGCAAAGCACCAATGGCAACCTCACAGGTTTTTAATTGCTTCGCTAAAATTTTAGGTTCCAATACCGA
>JBEATG010000317.1:0-4588 GCA_041162035.1 Bacteroidota bacterium | reverse complement strand
ATAATAAATCAATAAAAAAGTTCAAATAGTTGATGATCAAGTTATTATAAAATAATAAAATGGTTAAACGTTCCTAGAAAATGATAAATGGTAGATTAATACACCACTAATTCATAAAAATCCTCTGGTTTCAGGTATTGTTCCGCCAAGGTTTTTAGCTGTTCTGGCTGAATAGATTTGACAACATCAATGGTATTATAAAAGTAGGCATCGGTTAAATCATTTAAAATATAGGATTTCCATCTAGCAATAATTTGAAAGGGTCCATCCAAATCACCCAACAATCCGCCCAAGACATAATTTTTAACCAATTTTAATTCGTCTTCACTTACTAATTCTTCTCTCAAAATTTTCATCTCCTTATACACTTCTTCAATCGTTGGTTTACAAACATCCTTTCCTGCATCCGTGCTGATCATCCAAGCACATTGTTGCACATGATTCTGTATATAACTATGTATGCCATAGGTGTAACCCTTGTCTTCTCTAATATTGCGCATTAAACGAGAACCAAAAAATCCACCAAAAATATTATTCAAAACCTGTGTAGGTGCAAAATCAGGATGATGGCGATTAGGAAAATGTCGTGCAATACGAATAGATCCTTGTACCGATGATGCATCATTTACCACACTGTACTGCTTTTGTGCAGCGGAAACGATAGGATGTGTGACATCTGCTATTACCTTTTTATTCAATGGCAACTGACCAATATGCTTATTTAATAGTTCCTGCATATCACTTGGAAATTTACCTGCCATAAAAATAATACACTTGCCATGCTTGTAATAAGTGTCATAAAAAGCAGTTAAATCGGCCAATGTTACATTCTTATAATCTTCCTGCATCGCATATTTACCATAAGGATGATCAATACCAAATAAGTATTCATCAATAAAACGATTCGCGATAAAATCACTCTTCTTTAAATTAAGTGATAATCGTTGAATTAAATTTTGCTGATAGATTTGTAATTCTTTTTCTGGAAAATTGGCTTCGGATATTAATTCACTCACTACCGGAATCACTTCCTTAAAATATTTGGTCAAACAATGTAAAGCAATCGTTGCCGTTTCATTGTAACAGTTTCTGCTTAAATGCGCACCATAAAATTCAAAGGCTTCGTTAATTTCAAAAGCATTTTTTTTCGTGGTTCCATTTTTTAATAAAAAATTAGTAGCAGCTGCTACCCAGTTTTTATCCTCATAGGAATTTCCGGCAAAAAATACCATATCCATGAGCATCACTTGTTCCGCGCCCCCTTCATAGGTATACACTTCCACCTGGTTGTCTAAAACAAAATGCTGATAAGGTTTTAACTTAATGTCAAAATCAATAGCATCTTTGATTACAGGAGCCATATTTCGATCTAATGCCATGATTTTATGATTTACTATAATAATATAAAGTATTACGATTGGTGTCCTGAAAAATTTGTTGTGCTGTTTGTTGTATTAATTCAGGCGTCACCTTTTGGTATTTCACCAACTCCTGATTCATCAAACCAGCATCTCCCAATAATTCATAATATGCCAAGCTATGGGCACGATTCATGATACTCATATCTTCAAAACAAATTAAACTTTCCGTTTTATTAATTACTTTTTGAACTTCATGGGTCGGCATCATGGTGTTTTTAATTAATTCAATTTCATCCAACACTGCTTTTTCAGCAACCGACATGGTAATTCCCTTGACCAACTTTCCTTCAATCACCACCAAGCCTGGATCAATCGTACCAAAGTGATAACAATCAATAGATGAAAATATTTGTTTCACTTTTATTAATTGCTCATATAATCTTGAAGTGGCACCACCGCCAATCACATCGGTCATTAAATCTGTGGCATGATAATTTTCATCCAAACGTCCGCCCATATGCCAGGTCATCATTAACATATCCAATGGCACATCTGCACGTACATCTTGAAACCTACTTTTATGTTGCACTGGTTCTATCGGTAAATTTCTTTCATATGGAGCCCCAGCAGTAATTGGGCCAAACCATTTTTCTGCCAATTGCTTTACTTGTTCTGTGGTCACATTTCCAGTAACGACTAATATGGCATTATTCGGACGATAAAATTTAAAGAAGAAATCCTTTACATCTTGCATTTTTGCTTGCTCCACATGTTCCAACGATGCGCCAATAGTCATCCAGCGATAAGGATGATTCGTATAGGCTAGCGTACGCATTTTATGCCAAGCATCACCATAAGGCTTATTGATATAATGTTCTTTGAATTCCTCACATACCACCTTACGTTGTACTTCCAAACTTTTTTCGCTAAAGGCTAACGACAACATACGATCACTTTCCAACCAAAAAGCTGTTTCAATATTTTCTGCTGGAATTTGACAATAATAATTGGTTAAATCATTGGTCGTATAGGCATTGTTTTCACCACCTGCTCTTTGCAAAGGTTCATCGTAGATAGGAATATTAATACTTCCGCCAAACATCAAATGCTCAAATAAATGGGCAAATCCTGTTTTTTGAGGATCCTCATCTTTTGCACCCACATTATATAGCACATTCACCACCGCCATAGGCGTGCTGGTATCCTGATGAACAATAACTTTTAGGCCATTGTCTAGTTCGAATTTGTCAAATTGTATCATAAAGAGTACGAAATTACTTAATAAGTACAATAGTTCCTTTTCTAATACCTATTCCAGAATTTTATTTTAAATACCCCGTTTTGTTGAACAAGAAGACAAGAAATAGGGAAAAATTGGGGATTTACTGCAACCCGTTTATTTTATACTGTAACTTTGTGCCATAATAATAGAATGGATATGAACTTAGAAACACTGTACCAACGCGCCTTAAACTTTGAACATTTGACAAAGGAAGAAGGTATGTTTTTATTCGAAAATGCACCGCTGAATGAACTAAGTCATATTGCGAATGAATTAAGAAAAAAGCAGGTGCCCCACGGAAAAGTGACTTGGCAAATTGACCGTAATTTAAATACCACCAATGTTTGTATCGCGAATTGTAAGTTTTGTAATTTTTACAGAATCCCAGGACATGCCGAAGCATACATTACTGATATGGATACTTACCGTGTAAAAATTAAAGAAACACTCGCATGGGGCGGAGACCAATTATTATTACAAGGAGGACATCATCCTGAATTAGGCTTGGCTTTCTATACCGGAATATTCAGTCAAATAAAATCTGAATTTCCAACCATTAAATTACACACTTTAGGACCCCCAGAAATTGCACATATTGCAAAGCTGGAAAAAATGAGTCATACCGATGTTCTAAAAGCTTTAGTAGCAGCAGGTATGGATTCACTCCCAGGTGCCGGCGCTGAAATTTTAGTGGACCGTGTTCGTAAATTAGTGTCTAATGGAAAATGTGGTGCCGATGAGTGGTTAGATGTTATGGCGGCAGCACACCAATTAAATATTACATCAAGTGCAACCATGATGTTTGGTCATGTTGAAACCTTAGAAGAAAGATTTATCCATTTGGTTCGCATTCGTGAAGTACAAGATAAAAAACCAGCGAATGCAAAAGGATTTTTAGCATTTATTCCTTGGACCTTCCAAGATGTAGATACCTTACTTACCAAAATTAGAGGCGTACATAATTTAACCACTACCGAAGAGTATATCCGCATGATTGCAATAAGTAGAATTATGCTTCCTAATATTAAAAATATTCAAGCAAGTTGGTTAACCGTGGGTAAAGCAACAGCGCAGGTTTGTTTGGAAGCAGGCGCCAATGATTTTGGTAGTATTATGTTGGAGGAAAATGTAGTAAGTGCTGCAGGTGCACCTCACCGCTTTACCTATAAATCCATACAGGAAGCCATTGCCGAAGCTGGTTTTGAGCCACAATTAAGAAACCAACAATACGAATGGCGTGAATTACCCGCTGGTATCATGGAGCAGGTAATTGATTATTAAAGTTTGTATCTAGGTTGAATGTAACTTTTTTACAAGGAGTTCGTTATAGGATTATAACGCTCAATGCCTCATCATGACTGAACAGGATTACAATAATTGTGTAGACGAACATTCCAATGGAGTGTACCGCTTTATTGTAAAAAATATTAGGAGCACCCAAGATGCAGAAGATATTGTGCAATCTGCCTTTGAAAAACTATGGGTAAACCGGGAGCGGGTAACCCCACACAAAGCAAAATCCTACTTGTATACGGTCGCCTACCATCAAATGATTGATGTGATTCGAAAGGAAAATAAAAAACCTACGACCAATGAGTTTATAGATGTGGATCAGGTGACGCACCAAACCAGTTCCGAATTAAAACAAAATTTATTAAGCGCCATCAATCAACTTAACCCTACGCAAAAAAGTTTGGTATTGTTAAAAGATTATGAGGGATACTCCTATCAAGAGATTGGAGAAATTATGAACTTATCAGAGAGTCAAGTGAAAGTTTATTTGCATCGTGCTAGGTTATTTTTAAAGACCAAATTATTGGAACTCGAAAAAGTAAATGCGTAACAATGAAAATTAACCAACATAATTACGAGCATTATTTTTTGATGTATATCGATAATGAACTTTCCGCAGAGGAAAGGGCAGCGGTCAGTGACTTTATCATGC
>JBEATG010000215.1:0-9171 GCA_041162035.1 Bacteroidota bacterium | reverse complement strand
AATCATAACCATGCATTCCCACCAAAAAGGGGTGAATGGTTCCATAATTGCAGGCGGATGATATTTACCTAAAGTAATCATTGACCTTAAATTACAATATTTTTCACAAACGCTAAAACTTTTAAGCGCTAGTAAAGCATTAATAAAAAAAGCCCTGAATTCATTGACTAAATTCAGGGCTTTGCGAATGGGCTAAAATAGTAGCCTATGTATCAATTGCTTATAACTCTCTGATCCAAATATTTCTATAGCTTATTGGATTTCCATCATCTCCATGGTCCTGGAATAATAACGGTAGTTTGGGATCGTGTTTTTTATATACTGGTACCGTAGCCCAATCCGTAGGCCCCAAAATGGAAACATTGTTTTGAACAAGCACACCATTATGAATGACAGTTAAACGACCTGGTGTTTCCATATCGCCATTTTCTTTAAAGACGGGTGCGTTAAAAATGATATCATAGGTTTGCCATTCACCTGGTTTACGACTTGCATTCACTAAAGGTGCATACTGCTTATAAACTGCAGCAGCTTGTCCATTAGAGTAGGTAACATTATCATAGGAGTCCAAAACTTGTACTTCATACTTGCCCATAAAGTACACACCACTATTACCTCTTGATTGGCCACTATTTTTTACAACCGATGGCGTTCTAAATTCTACATGTAATTGACAGCTGCCAAATGCTTGTTTGGTAATTAAATCACCGGCACCTTTAACATCTGTAACTGTTCCATCTGCATCCAATCGCCACTTAGCTGGACTGCCATCTTTTTTTTGAAAAGCGGATAAATCTTTGCCATTAAATAAAACAATCGCATCCGATGGCGCATCTGAGTTATTTGTACCTGCGGTAATAATAGGAACAGGCGCCCATGATTCTAATTTTTCAGGCGTAATACCACCCTTATCTTTTTTTGGTGGATTTTGCGCATTTGCATTAAAACAAAAAATACAAAAGGCGAATAGGCCAAAACTTACTTTTTTCATATAGCATCTAATTATTTGATATCCCAATTTAAGGAAAAGGTTTAAATATTACTTTGAAAATTGTACATTCCCTTTAATCAAGCCTCTACAAGTACTTGCGCCGCAATTACAATTGAAGGGTTCCATGGTGTGGTCTAAGAATTGTGCATAATCTAAAGTAAGCTCTTCTCCTTTTTTAACCTCTGTATTCGTAATAACATTTAATCCAACATAGGAACAGTTGGCTTCACAATGATGATTTTGTGGCGACCATGCTTCTGGTTGTAGGTCCCATAAAATATACACTTCCTTTCCAATCGGGTAAGCATAACGTCTAAAATTTAATTTTTCGCGTTCATCCCAATTGTCATCAACATATTTTTTGGTAACAATGCGTTGTGCTTTTTCCTCCCCTTTAAATAACATTGTATTTTTTGGAAGATCATATTTCGCGTACATGCCGTATCCTGAAATCGCATTTCCTTTGATGACAAATAATTTTTCCTTTTTTTGAAAACGCGCTAAGCCCTCAATAATAATGCGTTCTAAAAATCCTCTTTGTCCAGCACCATCATGCATTAAATATATAGTCAGCGGAACCTTCAAGCCCTTCTGCATAAAAAACAGAACAAGTAAAATTAATTTCTAAAAAATAAATATCTCCTTTTGCGTCCATTCTAAAATCCATTCGCGCATAGCCCACCCCATTAAAGGACATAAAAACTTGCTCGCCGATACTTTGTAATTTTTTTGCTAATGAAGGGTCCTTTACAGGAATATTTGCATTAGGGTGTAATTCAGAAGTTTTTAATGCATAAGTTTTAAATGCAAAGCCAGCTGGGAAAATGTATTCTACTGGTGTGAAGCTCGTACAAGTTTTCCCATCAGGATTACCACAAACTAGAACGGTGAATTCGCGACCATCGATATACTCTTCTACCAAAGCGGAGCCAAATTCATTTAATATATTTTTAACTTTTACTGTTAAGTCTGCTACATTATTTGCTTTAGAGGCATTGTCCACACCTAAGCTATCACCGGCTTTTGCTGGTTTTACAAAAAGTGGAAAATTTAAATTACCTGGAAGAGATGAAAGGTCGGCTTCGGATTCAACTAAAATATGTGCAGGTGTTTTTACGTCCTCACAAAAAGCCAAATATTTCATGATGGTTTTAGACGGGTCGTATAAATTGACCGAAGGTCCCGTGTATGGAAGTTCCAATAAATCCATACTTATGATCACATCAATCGAGGGCACTTTCCATTCCAAGTAACCCTCACACAAATTAATATAAATATCGTAATTATTTTCCTTGAGTTGTTTGAGTTGCTGGTAAGTGGTCAATTTATTTAAAAAAACATGATCAATTTTTGCTTCAGGTAGGATGGCCGACAAATCCCTTTTGGGATCATAGTTTTGATAATCAACACCCGAGGTACTATAGTCGGGTTGTAATACACAAATTTTTAAATTTTTGAAACTATCTGGGTTATTTAAAATAGGGAGGGGGCGCATAAATTTATTTTTTTCGTCTAGCAAACGCGTCATTAATAATATGTATTATTAATTCAGTAAAGCTTTGATTTGCGAATCTTAAAATTGCGCCAATGGAAGTGTAATTTTCGTCTTCACTAATTCCACATTGTGCATTTACTTCTAAAACATACGGCTGTCCTGTGTTTGCATCCACACGAACATCTACTCTTGTATAACCTTTTCCATTCACAGCCGCATAGGCATCCCATGATACTTGTTGAATGGCTAATTTTATGTCTTCAGGGCTAGATTGGTATTGATAAAAATTTTCATCTTCGGGCATCGGTGTTTCCTCTTCATAAATTTCCCACAAACGATCAAAGGATAATATTTTTTCTTTTTCAGGAAGTGAAGCATGAAATACTCTTTCCACGGGTGGATATATTTTTGCATATTCGGGCTGATGATGTGAACCCACAATCATTACAGTATATTCAGGCCCTTGTATAAAAGATTCTGCTACTATTCCATCGGTGGATAAATTCCAACCACGATATCCTTCAAACATTTTATCCAATTGTAATTGCAAATCCGTTGGATTGTCAACGACATTTTTAATCCCCAATCCTAAGCTACCACCTGATACCGCCGGTTTTACGATTAAGGGGCTTCCTAAATTATTAATTAGATCAATCGGCTTTACGGGTTCATTTATTTTTATTGCTTCCCACTTTGGTGTTGGCACGCCTGCATGATCAAATGCAATCTTCATTGGAATTTTAGAGGTAGTGATGTCATAAAAATAATCGTCAGCACCAGTATATACCAATTGTTTTTCTTCTAATGCTTTTATAACGGATAAACCTGGAGCACCATTAATTTCATCACCATCACATAAATTTAATACCACTGGAAAAAAAACACCCTTTTGACGCTCATTGGCAATTTCTTGTACAATGGTATTATAAGTATCTAAAGTAACGGGTTGCCATTTCCAGGGTAAATCAAGTTCGGTAAATACACGGGTGTATTCGGCAATACTTTGACTAAAGTCATAGTAGTATGATAAATTAGGATCTGGGTTATCTAAAGCCGGAGCAAGTACCCAAACTTTCAAATGTCCCACTGGAACAAAAGGATAAAATAGGTTACGCAAGGATGGTTATAATAGTGAGGTGGTTAGTAATTATCAATGAAGTTATAAAATATATAATACTGACAAATTAATATGGGTATTAATTTAAGCGCTTATACATCCTATGTTTTTTAGAAGCTATTACACGGGTATAGAAAACACTTGATTAGGGGTAATTATCATCCATTTTATTGCCTTTGATACGGAAACATAAGTTTGTTTATCAATGAATTAGGCTGTTTCAGTTGCTTTATGTTATTGTCAACAATTAAATCATTTTATGCAAAGTCAAGTTATCATTTGCGACCAACAAACCCTATATGCATTGGGATGTGGCGCACTCATTAATGAACATCCCCAGTTTAATGGTTATTGTATTATACGTAACCTACAAATGTTAAATGAAATCATGTCTGAGGATCATCCTAATTACGATTTTCCGAAGGTGCTTGTGCTAGATAGTGGCATGTTAAACTTCGCCAATCCATTAACGTATAAAACAATCCATCTTATTAAAAAAAGCGTACCCATCATGGTGTTATTTAATGACGAAGACGAAGTGCATTTGTATAACTTAATTGAAAATGGGTTTTCGGTGATTGTGTCCAGGCATATTTCTGAAACAGAATGGGTGAAGGCGTTATTAATGGCACAACAGGACAAGGTATATTTTTGCGCAACCATTGCAGACAAGGTTTTTGCATTAATGAATCAAATGGAAAAAATAAAACAAATTGAAATCATGCAGCAATTAACCATTTATGATAAATACATATTAGTCAGAATTTGTCAAGAAGCATCAAGTAAAGAAATTGCCAATGAGGTAGGGCATAGCAAAAGAACCATTGAAGGCCACCGAACAAAATTGATGCAGCAGTTTGATGTTAAAAATTTAGCAGGCCTTGTTAAAGTTGCTTTTTTAACAAAACTGTATGATCACTATTTAATGAATCCTGGTTTATACGATGTTACCTTATGTGCCAAAACATCCGCTTTATAAAAATGAATGGTTTTAAATTGACCGTCAATAAATCCTTGGGCTTGGTCTGTAAAATGATTCGAGTTTGAAAATCTACTTTGACCACCCGTGATGATTGTCTTTGCAATAATGGTTTTTCCAAAAGAAACAGCAGCAACAAAGCTATTTCCATTATAGCCGTACCTTTTTATTGTGCCATCATATCGCTTACTATCAAAGGAGGGGAGCGATCCCCATTTGGATGAGGCTTGAGACACTGCCCAACTTGGGGCCTGATCGTCCATCATATTTCCAGGGTTGGTCCGTTGGTAGCGATTAATTTCGCCCCATGGCATTTCCCATGTTCCATACATTTTTTCAAGTTGTTCCAAAGTGTTTTTTAGTAATTCCTTCTTTTTTTGTGTGCTTACCTCTTTCACCATACGCTCATATTTTTTTATGATTTGAGTGCCTTCTTCTTCGGTGGTTGCAGCGGGTATTTCCAAACCCCATTTAGTAGCCCACTCAATAGCGATGGTAGTAGCAATGGAATTTACATCTGCTTTATGATCCCAGTTGTTTAAATAGTTAACCGCTTTGGAAAGCGAAGGAGTAAGCGTATCTTTTTTCATCTCCGTTAAAAAGGAAGGCAGCAAAATATCAAAGGCTGATAAATGTTTGTTGTATCCAAGCTGGATTAATTCATCTATATCAATTTTTTCTATTTGCTCTAATAATTTTACCGCAGTTATACCACGACCATTTTCACCATCTGGCGCCATATATGAAGGGTAGTCACTTGCTTTTGGACTAGCTATCCCTGCCATAGTAAAAGGAGTGGCATTGCAATTTTGCAACCACCCATTTGTAGGATTTATGCCCTGAACAATTTCGTTTAATGGATGTACGCCCATCCAGTCGGTATTTTTAATACTACCGTCTACGGGCAAACTATAATTATATTGTAGACTTCTTTTTGGGATAAAGTTCCCATGCCAATAAGCAATATTTCCATCTGCATCCGCATATACGGTATTGTTGCTGTTGTTGGATAATAAGGATAATGCAGTTTGATATTCTTTTAAATTGCTGGCTTTTGTTCTAGTCCAACATTCAATCAAAGCATTTAAAGAACGATTGTTTTCCTTTAAGCTTAACCATTTATCTTGTCGACTTCCCATAATGGGTCCATGTCCAGATGCATAGGTTGTAAAATTTTTGGTTCGCCTTTCCCCATTTTCAAGATAACTAACTGGGATTTGTTTTTTTTGTAACGGTATCGTTTTTTTATCCAATTCATAAAACCACGCCTCATTTTTTTTTGATACTTTTTCTTCAAAAACGTCTGCCACATCCGCATAACCAGTAGTATGCATCCATCCACAATGGGCATTGAAGCCCTGATAAATAAACATTTGTCCCCAAGTAACTGCACCGTATACGTTTAATCCTTGTTCACTTGACATGTGCATTTCTGATCTGAAATAAAAAGGAACATGCGGATTGATATACAATAAGGCGGTTCCATTTTTGCTATGCTTGGGAGCGATGGCGAAACCATTAGATCCCTTTAAAGTTTTTTCCTCCATATCATAAGGGGAGAGGTCGTTTTCATCGAGTTGCGATGTTGTAATATCTGCTGAAATACTAACTATATTTTTATTAATACCATAAAACTGTTTTACATCCTTTACCTTAATTCCACCCGTTCGAGTTGGCGAAACACTTCCATCTGTCCACATTAAATGATACCAGGGTTTGAAGTAATTAATTACTTTTGGTTTGACCTCAGGGTGTTTGTATAAATAATAATTTAATCCGTCCGCATGTGCAACAAGAAGTGCTTTAAACCAAATAGGAGCGTTATTAAAATCTTTAATAGCATCGCTACTGTCTTGAATAAGTCGCATCATTAAGTCATCATAAATTGCATTAGCTCCTTTTATTTCAGCGGTTCTGCCTAACATTTCCAAATAATTCAATTCAATTTGCTCAAAATTTTCCTCGCATTGCGCATACATTAAACCAAAAACGGCATCTGCATCTGTTTTACCGTAAATGTGTGGGATGCCCCATTCGTCTCTAATAATAGTTATTTGATTTGCCTGTTTTTCCCATCTCGCTTTTTCAAGGGCGGTAAATTTCTGGGCATTAGAAATGCTTGGTTGAATAGCGTTGCCCATCATAGCCAATATAAAAATTAGATATAGCTTTTTCATATTTTGTAGTCTCCTAATTTTTAATAAAATTGGCCCCGCTTAACTAAAAAGTAAATTAATTAAAATACTAGCGCATTAAATGCCCCAAGATTTTATTCTTTCTAAATCTATTTTAGCAGATTCAAGTGGTGTTTTATCTTGATAGGATTCTTGCTCCACAATATAATGATGTGCACCACCAATTTTTTTAGCTAATAATGCGATTGCCTTAGGATTCACAACGCCATCCCCTAGGATAGTGCTCTCATAACCATCACCCATCTCGCCTTTCGCAACTTTTATTTCATCTTTAACATGTAAGGACGGGAAACGGCCAGGGTACTTGTTAATCCAATCGTCTCCTCTCGCACCAGCGCCATACATATTACCAAAGTCAAGTTGTTGTATTACTAGTGAAGGATCGGTATGTTTTAAAATTAAATCATAAATTAATTCTCCATTTACTTTTTCTTTAAATTCAAAATCATGATTATGATAACCAAACTTCATTCCTTGTTTTTTACATAACTCTCCACACTTATTAAATAATTCTACTTGAAACATAAATGCGTCAAATGATTTTCTAACTTTTGAATCAATGGAAGGACTGATCACATAAGTTTGACCAAGTGTAGCTGCATCGTCAATGGTATATTTCCAAGCATCTGTAAAATCATTTTTTGCTTTATCAAAATGATTTAAATCCATAACGGTGTGTCCACTTGGCATATCTAATCCTAAGGAGTCCAATACTTTTTTAAATTCAGTAGCAGTCCAACCATAAAATTTTCGATTAATATAATTGGCGTGTTCCACATGTTCGTATCCCATTTTTGCCAATTCGGTTAAAGTGCCTAATGGATTTTTCCCCATATCTGCACGAACAGAATATAATTGTATACCAATTAAGTTTTTAGTTTTCGCAATGGTGTCATTTTTTGACCATAACACACTTGGCTTTAAACTTGCGCCTGCTAATACTAAGGAAGCGTTTTGAATAAATTTTCGTCTTGAGTTTTGCATATACCTATTTTTAGAAAATAAATTTACAATAAAATAAGTACAGTTAAATCATCGTTTATGTAATTCAGGGCATCTTTTATTTAATTAGGTCGGCTCCATTTTTAGTTTTTTAGGATAGTGGTTAACTTGTTATTGATAGGGACCAAAATAGCGATACCCGCCGTTCATCCAAAACCCTATATTTTGGTTAAACTATCCACCAAAATAAGCATCAAAAGACAGTTGCTTACATGACCATTTAGCTATAAATGGCAGTAAAATGGGGTATAAAAGCCGGGTTTTAATTTGAAATTACCGCTTATCCAAAAATGAGCTGTTTTATATAAAAAATGGGCCCTTAAAAGCCCTCAAAATCGATAGTTACGAATTGTATCGTATATTTACAGAATGAATAAAATAATCAAAATGAAAGGATTTTTGTTAACGATGTTTTTAGGGATGAGTTTGTTGGGTATGGCACAAACATTTACTATTCAAGGTACTGTTGTTGATAGTGTAAGCAAGCGAAATTTGGCTTCTGCAACCATTTCAATTGTAAAGGCGAAGGATTCTTCATTAGTGAGCTTTGCAAGAAGTAATGAGCAGGGATTTTTTTCCGTTAAGTCGGTTCCGGTGGGAAGTTATTTAATATCCATTTCCTATGTAGGTTTTTTACAACAATGGATTGCTTTTAAGACTGGTAAAAACGCCGTTATAGATTTATCCAATATTTATATGCTGGATGCAAGCAGTTTGTCAACAGTTACGGTGACTGCCCGCAGGCCTCCAGTCGTGATTAATGGAGACTCTATTGAGTTTAATGCTGAAAATTTTAAAACTGCACCTAATGCTGTAGTAGAGGATTTATTGAAAAAGATGCCAGGTATTGAGGTGGATAAATCGGGTGCAATCACCGTGAATGGTAAAACAGTCACCAAAGTGTTTGTGAATGGCAAGGAATTTTTTACAGGTGACCCTAAAATGGCTACGCGTAATTTACCAGCGGATGCAATTGACAAAATTCAGGTGTATGATCGCAAATCCGATCAATCCATGTTTACAGGTATTGATGATGGTAGCGAAGAAACTGCTATTAACTTAAAGGTTAAAAAGGACAGAAATCAATCCAATTTTGGAAAATTAACTGGCGGTGGCGGTGTCCCAGAACGTTTTGATTTAAGAGGCAATTTAAATAGAATCAATAATGATGAGCAGTTCTCTATTATTGGTTCTGGTAATAATATTAATCGCCAGGATTTTTCAGCGCGTGACTTTTCAAGCTTCTCTGGTGGTGGCGGTGGTGGTCGTCCAGGTGGTGGCGGTGGTGGCGTGACCATTTCCTTTGGCGGTGGTGGCGGCGGCGGTGGTGGAGGTGGTGAAGGTGTTGCTACAACCATTTCAGGCGGTGGTAATTACTCCAATGTATTTAAT
>JBEATG010000209.1:0-9806 GCA_041162035.1 Bacteroidota bacterium | reverse complement strand
TGCGCATCCACGTGATCAGATCCATTTTGTGCATCATCTTCCAAAATAAAAACAGCAGTCTCATTCCAGATGGGGCTCTTGGCTAATGCTTCAATAAATAAACCAACTGCGTAATCATTATCAGCAACGTGCGCGTAAGGGGTTGGCCTTCCTAATCGTAAACCTTCGGTATGGTCATTTCCAAATCGTACGGTATTAAACTGTGGCACTTTATTTATTGCCAATAAGGAATCAAAATCTTTTTTCCATACTTGATAACGATACGTATCCGTAATTGCTAAATTATAACTTGGATACTTAGTAGAATAATGGTCTTTTAAAATTGAAATTCTAGGTTTGCCTGCAGATACAAATTCACCGTAGCTTCTATAGCTTACCCCATTTCGATAGCATTGATTCCAAATAAATCCATTTTTATTATTGGCAATCTCTCTTTCACCTTCACCCCCATAAGTGCCGCCATGACCCCCATAACTACTTGGCCATGTTTTTTCTAAATAGTCAGTTGCGTATCCACCCATGGACCAATTATGACCATCCGCACTCACTTCTGCATCCACATAAAAATTATCAAGTAAAACAAATGATTCCGCAATATGATGCTGGTTGGGGGTTACATTTCTTCCGAATAATAACAAGCTAGTATCTCCATTTCCTTGCGGGAGATCAGCTAAAACCTGATCATAAGTTCTGTTTTCCTTAATCACATAAAAAACATACTTAATGGGCGAACTTTGATTTTGCTTCATCGGTATCGGGAAACCTGGTGCTGTAGCATCCGCTAATATTGTTTTAGCAATTGAATAAGGTACATTTTTATATACCGCCTTTGAGTAAGCTACTAAATCCTTATCAGTAGGAATAGGAATAATACTCATGCTGCCTTTGAACAAGCTACCAATATATTCAACCTGGTCTCCTGGTTTAAAACTGGCACCATGGCTAATCACCTCCTCCTTTGGACGCACTGGAGAAGGACCAAAAGCATTTGGTTTTGATGAAAACCCTTTTCCGTTAGCAACCCATAATTTTTTATTGATTACACGCACTGAAGTTGGATACCAACCCACAGGAATAAAACCTTTTGCAACGCTTTCGCCAGGCTCTTCCACGTCAAAAACTGCAATACAATTGTTATTTGCATTCGCGATATATAAACGCTTATTAATAGCATCCAAGCTTAAGCTATTGGTCGTAGAACCACTAGGCGCATTTGGAAAAAGCGCCGCATCTAAGGTTTCAATTACAATTCTAGTTTTTAAATTAATGACCGACACGCTATTGTCATTGGAATTACATACATACAAATACTTGCCATCGGGCGTCACCAACATCTCATTTGGATTGTCACCCACTTTGATGGATGGCTTCCAACTTAAAGTAGTTAAATCAAGTGTATTTACTTGGTCACATCCCCAGCAGCTCACATAAAGTTCATTGTTGTTGGGATTCATAATGCATGCATACGCTTCACCATCAATAGATAACTTTTTTACAAATTGCTTTGTTTTTAAATCAAAAATATAAAGTTGTCTGTCCTCACGTGTAACTACATATAATAAGTTTCTTTTTTCATCTAATGCAATACCTGAAGGGCCAATAGCAGTTGGCCAAGGTTTGCCAAGCTTAAAAGTATCTGTATTAAATAAATGCTTATCCTTTATTGCATATTTAATAATGATATTATCATGTCCGCCTGAAGCGAATAGATATTTTTCATCTGCTGAAAACTGCAAGCCATAAAATGATTTTCCTATAGCAACAGAATCAATTACATTTTCTGACTTAGCATCAATGAGTTGTATGCTTTGCGTACTTTGACCATTATTCGTCACTGCCAACAAATTGCCGGATTTACTCACAGCTATGTTTAAGGGTAAATCTCCCAAAGCAAACGATTTTCCTACAGGTGATAATTTCCAACCATTTGGTAAAGTAATTTGTGATGGAATCACTTGGGCATTTAATAATAATGCAAAACACATTGTTATTAATAGTAAGATTTGTTTTTTCATAGCTAATCGTGTATTTTCAAATACTAAATTACGCTTTATTTCATAAAATAATTTAGTAATGCCCCTACCGAAAATTATTAAATCATTAAAATATTGACTTATGAAATTCAGATTTACAATTTATCTTATTTTGACAATAAGCCTATTGCAAGCACAAAAAAATAGCTTACAATCCAAAGTATATCAATGGGATATCAATAATAACGGCAATTCAGCTAAGGTGCAAAAATCAACCATTTTCGGGGGCGAAGGGGGTGTTTTAGCAAAGCATACTATGATAGGAATCAGTATTCCTACTGGAAAAAAATGGGAAGGAAAAGTGACTGCTCAAAAAGAGAAATTTTACATTATCAAAACCGGTATTGCTGATATTGCACTCAATGACCAAAAATCCCAATTAAACAGAGGATCCGTTGTCTGTGTATTACCTGGCGATAAAATACAAATCAAAAATAACGGGAACGATTTATTACAGTTATATGAAATGAGTTATTCCGCTGGAGAAAAAATAAATATCGAAAGAGGTGTAAAAGCCGGGGGATCATTTATTACCCTATGGGATAATATCAAATTTAAGCCGCATGAAAGAGGTGGTGTTCGACAATTTTTTGATCGCCCTACTGCCATGTTAAATCGGTTTGATATACATGTCACCCAATTGAAAGTTGGTTTCAAAAGTCATGAACCGCATACCCATGTGAATGAGGAAATTATATTAATGCTAGATGGCAATGCTGAAGTCCAAATTGGAACAACTCATCAAAAGGCTAATCCAGGAGATGTTGTATTATATGGATCAAATATATTACACAACATTACCAATGTTGGCAGTATCCCTTGCTTGTATTTTGCAATACAATGGAATTAAAGATGCTGTTGCACAAAATCAGCACAATACTTTTTGATTAAATCTCTGGTTGAAGCAAATGAATTATTGATTTCTTCTTCTGTACCTGTTGCTTTAGCAGGATCCGGAAAATTATAATGAAACTTGATTGCATCACTTGGGAAATAAGGGCAACGCTCCTTAGCATTATCGCAAACGGTGATAATAAAGTCAAAAGGCACTTCTTGGTATTCTAAAACATTATTGGAAGTATTGTTAGCTATATCAATCCCATCTGCTTTCATGGTAGCAATTGCTTTTGGATTTACCCCATGTGTTTCAACACCGGCACTATACACATTTGCTTTTCCCTGAGCAAAGTGTTTTAAATAGCCATCCGCTATTTGACTACGACAGCTATTACCTGTACATAACACTAATATATTTTTCATCCTATATTATTTAAATTATATTTTATACTAACAACATCCGCCCCCAGGTACACATTTTTCCGACATTGGTTTTTTTGCAAATACGGTTACACTAAAAATACCACTGGCCCCATTATTAAATGCAGCAATTTGATCTGCAGATAAATAATTAATTAAAATATCATCAGGAATGATGATTGCCT
Source organism: Bacteroidota bacterium (assembly GCA_041162035.1). GTDB lineage: Bacteria > Bacteroidota > Bacteroidia > Chitinophagales > Chitinophagaceae > Sediminibacterium. The sequence continues at coordinate 6,331 of JBEATG010000209.1, read as the reverse complement.
TTTCCTTTTGGATGGTTACTTGTTCAAAACCATTCGCATGAATTAATTCCATATACACTTCCTTTTGAATAGCCCCTGAAACACAACCCGCATACATTTCAGCATCTTTTCTTAATCCTTCAGGCAAAGCGCCAACCAAAACCACATCCGAAATACTAAAATGCCCGCCTGGTTTTAATACCCTATAAATATCTTTAATAACAGCATCCTTATTGGGAACTAAATTTAAAACACAATTACTTACAATAACATCTGCTGTATTTGCTGTTATAGGCATAGACTCAATATCCCCTTGTCTAAATTCAACATTATTAAAACCCCTCACTTCAGCATTTGATCTTGCTTTATCAATCATGGCAGGCGTAAAATCAATACCAATCACCTTACCGGTTTCCCCTGTTTCGTGACGCGCAATAAAACAATCATTCCCAGCGCCACTTCCTAAATCAACGACTACATCCCCTTTTTTAATTTGCGCATATTGTGTTGGCAGTCCACAACCCAATCCTAAATCTGCGTCTGCATTATATCCATTCAAAGTGGTATAGTCCTCGGACATGATATTGTATACTTCAGTGGAACAACCACCAGCACCACAACAGGATGACATATTGGTTTCCTTGTCCTGTAAAGCAATTTCACTATATTTTTTTCTTACGATTTCTTTTAATTGTTCTTCGGTTTGCATAAAATTTATTTTAATTTTTATAATATTAGGAGCAGCATTTCGCTGATTTAACTTCTATTTTTTCAAATAACACATTCAATTGTGCTTGGGCTTTGATCCATTCTTTTTCATCAATACAATAACAGACAGAAGCACCATCAATATTGCCTTTAATTAAGCCAGCCTCCTTCAATTCCTTTAAATGTTGCGAAACCGTTGATTGAGATAAAGGAAGATCATCCACAATATCACCACAAATACAGGTTTGCTTTTTTAACAATAAATTTAAAATGGCAATTCTTGCAGGATGCGATAACGCCTTTGCATATTTTGCAATACTTAATTCCTTTAATGAATATTCGGCTGTTTTGGTGGTTCCCATATTAATCGTAAAATTACGATTAATACTTTTAATTACAAAAAATATTATTTAGTGATTATGTTGCCGTCTAATATTAAAGGGAAGCTTAAATCAGGCTAAAAACAATGATGCATATTAGTGTTGCTACTAATATGCATCATGAAAGAGGGTTTATAAAGTGGATCCTGGCTTAATATTGAATTTTAAATACCAAGGCTTCCGTGTTTGCATTCAACTTTTTAACTGGCGTAAAAATGGATATATTGGTCGATGCCTGTTTAAAGATTATTTTTTGATCAGTTCCTAATATTTGAATTTTTTTGATTGGGCTTACCGAATTAATATTTAGTTTATAAATTTCACTAATTGCTTCTTTATCTGCAAGTTGATAAATTGCATAAATACAATCCTGCTTTTTAGTAAATACCCACTTACCTTGACCTGGCAATGCGGCATCAGCCTCTGCATCATAAATAGCCTCTCCATTCACTTGCATCCATTGACCAATATCTTGTAAACGCGCGTATGCATTTGGATCCCACTCACCATCAGGCGCTGGCCCAATATTTAAAAGTAAGTTTCCGTTTTTAGAAACAATTTCCGTTAATAAGTGAATCACTTTTCGAGATGATTTATATTGGTCATTAGGTACATAGGACCAAGAGTTGCCAAGTGTCATACAACTTTCCCAAGGATAAGGTAAGTAAGTAGCTGGCACTTGTTGTTCAGGCGTAACATAGTTTTCAAATTCCCCATGCACTGTTCTATCAACCACTAATAGCCCCGGTTGATGTGTTCTAGCCATCCGCGCAATATTTCCCATATCAATATCTTGATTATGTTTAATAGTGCGCTGCCACTCCACTGAAGTATCCACGGAACTAAATGGACGAACCCAGCCACCATCTAACCATAAAATATCTATTTTACCATAATCGCTCATCAACTCCTCAATTTGATTGTAGGTAAACTTTTTAAATGACTCCCATTTTTCTGGATATTTTTTGGGATCATAGGAAACGTTGCGATCTTTCGGAGGAAAATATTTCCACCAATAATCAGGCGTATTCCAATCTGGTTTTGAAAAATAAGCTCCTGTCATAAATCCTTGATCACGAAAAGCATTAAATATTTCCTTAGCAACATTTGCTTTTGGATTGTTTGCAAATGGTGATTTAGCCCCAGTGATTTTATAATCAGATTGCTTGGTATCAAACATATTAAAACCATCATGATGCTTGGTCGTAAATACGACATATTTCATCCCTGCATTTTTTGCAGCAAGCGCCCATTTTTCTGGATTAAATTTAATTGGATTAAAAGTAGTTTGTAAATTTTCATACGCTTGCTTATAGGTATGCCAATCCTTAGCGTATGGGCCACTTCGTTGTGTCCAACCTTCATCTTCAGGACATAAACTCCAGCTTTCAACAATTCCCCATTGGCTATACGTACCCCAATGCATTAATAAGCCAAATTTTATTTTGCCCCATTGAGATAATTTTGCTTGTACTAATTTATCTGCGGGAAGTGTGTACTTTAAACTTGCAGTGTGCTCTTGTGCATTTACCGACAGGAACATAAAAGCAAAAAATACGAATAAAAGTTTTTTCATTGAAATAAGTTTTTTAGCAATTGTAAATTAACACAATTCCTAAAAATATTACCCATTAAATGAAAAAGAAAAAAATTAATTAAGCTGACTTTCTAACAAATTTGGTTAAAATAACAATAGTTTGTTCATTCACCTTTCCTTCAATTTGTTCAGGATTGTCAGGGACTAGTCTTATTTTACGTACTATCGTTCCTTTAGGTGCCATGAAGTTTGCCCCCTTTACGTTTAACCCTTGTGTTAATACAATTGTATCCCCATTTTGTAATTCAGTACCATTACTATCAACATGTATCGCTTCTGTTTGAAATGCACTCAAAGCCCAGATTACCACTGTTTCATCGAAATCAACTGAAGTGAGTAATTCATTGGCCCACTCATTTTCCTTTAAACCATATAGGATGCGATAGCTTAATGCGAGTACACTAGGTTCAGTATTCCAAATACTTCCAGCCAAACATTGCCAATGATTCCCGGCTTCCTTACCATCAATAATAGACATGCACTGATCACAAAGAGCAACTTCGTTTTCAATCACATCATTACTCTTTGGGCTTACTGTATAAGCTACAGTGGCTGCATCCGTGGTGCAAAGCTCACATAAATCCTGGCATCTTTCCTTAAGTTTACTCGAAATAGTTGATTTCATACTGCAAATTTACCATTTAAATTTCAGTATACTCTCTACTTATAATAAATAGCAATATTGATCGTCTTAGCTGGTATAGGACTATATGCTTTACACTGCGCACAGGTTTGTGCCACAGGATTTTTAGGGATGGTAAAATAAAATTCATCTCCTTCTTTTATTGAAGAAGGAAAAGTGCAGGTACTCGCTAGTCCAAATACATTTTGGTAAGTAGTGTTGGTGAATGGATTCACCCAACTTTGTTCAAATAAGGTTGGATTAACAGAACCTTCCACTATTTGTATTACATAATTCATACAAATACCTTGTAATACTAATTTTCCTTTAAAATATTCAACTGGAGGTTGATCAGCCTTATTACAAAGTATATTTAAAAGAATAAAAAATGTAAATAAAAATTTCATTTGAAATAAATTATTAAGCGTGAATCATTACTCAAAAATAAATAATAAAATTTTCTCTTAAAAAATTATCTTCTTCGATTAAACCCTTTTTTTACAACTGCTTTTGGGTTGTACGCTGGTGTTGGTCCAAATTCAGCTGGCACCGTTCCTTTAAAAATTGGGGCGCCTAAAAGTTGTTCTATAACTCCACATTTACCTTGTTCATTTTCGCTAACAAGTGTAAATGCAGTACCTGAAGTAGCTGCACGCGCGGTTCGTCCTATTCGGTGAATATAATCCTCTCCATCGTTAGGTACATCATAATTAATTACTAAATCAATGTCATCAATGTCAATGCCTCTGCTTAACACATCGGTTGCCACTAAAATATTAATTTTTTGATTTCTAAAATCCTGTAAATATTGTTCCCTGCTTTTTTGATCTAGGTCGGAATGAATTTCTGCAACTGCTAAGTTCGCGTGCTTTAATTTTAAAGTTAATTGTTTGACATTCAATTTTTTTGAACAGAACACAATTACTTTTGAAAACTTTTTTGAGCTTAGCATGTCAATTATAATGGGCACTTTTTGTGCTTCATATACAATGAATGCTTTTTGAACTATTTGCTCCGGCGGTTTCGAAATTGCAATGTTAATTTCTATAGGATCGTGTAATAATTTTTTTGCTAGCACACGCATCTTTGCTGGCATAGTAGCTGAAAACAAAAGGTTTTGACGAACCGCGGGTAAGAAGGTAACAATCTTTGATAGGTCATCACTAAAACCCATATCTAACATACGATCAGCCTCATCTAGGACTAAATATTTAAGCCCCTTTAATTTAACATAGCCCATATTTAAATGTGCAATCATTCTGCCTGGTGTACAAACCACAATATCAACACCACTCGTTAATGCCTTTTTTTCTGTGACAAATGAATTTCCGTCACCACCGCCATAAACGGCGATGGAACTAACATCGGTAAAATAAGATAGGCCTTCAATACTTTCAGCAATTTGTATGGCTAACTCACGCGTAGGCACAATAATCATTGCATTAATGTCACCAGCATGATGTGGAGAAGTGAGTAATCGGTGTAATAAGGGTAATAAAAAAGCAGCTGTTTTCCCAGTGCCAGTTTGCGCTGCAGCAATAATATCCTTGCCCTCTAAAATGGGAACCATTACCTGTTGTTGAACGGGTGTGGCATTTTCATAACCCATTGCGTCAATACCTTCTAAAATGCGCGGGTCCAAACCTAAATCTGTAAACTTCAAAATAAATTGTTTAATACTTGTATAAACAAAGGTACGATAAAATTAAAGCTATGCCTATTAATTAGATTTGTTCAAAAACAAAAGCTTGGCTTGCACAATTGTGGCTATAACTTGAATGATACCCATGGTTAAAAACAAAGCATCAAAAGAGATGTAATTAGCAATTAAGCCGCCTATGGCAATTGCGATACCAGATACAAAATGTGTGTGTCCACTTGCCAAACTCCAGTGAAAGGTATTTTCTGTGTCTTCCATATTACTGGCAAAAAGAGCATCCCAAATGGGTGCACTTAAGGCTTCTGCAATACCCAAACCAATTTGTAAAAGAAATAATTGGGTAGGATTTGAAACAAACATATAACCAAAGGTTAGCAAGGCATTTAAGCCGTAACCTGCAATCATAACATGCTTCTTATACGCTGAATGATAAAAATATTTTCCAATGATAAAATAAAAAACACCAGTGGTCACTAAATAAAATGCCCATGCCCATGTGATGTCTAATAAATCACCGCCAATTTTTTCAGCATATATGGCAAAGAGGGGGCCAAATAAACCTTCGCCAAAATACCACAAGCTAGAAGCAGTTAATAATATTTTAGTGGTTTTAGTTAAGCGCATTATTAAAATTTATAAGTAACCCCAATTTGAAAATAAAATTGATTTTTTAAATGTAATTCAGAATATGGGGTTGAATTCACTTTATTTGTTGTGGTGCCAGTTGCTGAAGTAATTGTGTTTGTAGATATGGTTTCAATTTTGTTGAAGGGTATTGTATACGTGGGCGTGAAGGTAGCAAGCCAATGCGTATTCTCATAAGATAAGGGCATTGAAAAATCGGTATTCAATAATTTAAACCCTTTATTTTGAACTACTGTGGTACTTGTTAGTTGGGGGCCGATTGCTGGTCCTGCCCTTGGGCCTCTGGGACCATTTAAACGACGAGTAACGTTGGATTCATAATAATTAACTGTGCTAAAATTACAATATAAATAAGGATTTATACTCCAGCTACTATTATCAGCATTACCAAAATAAATTGTTTTTTCAACACCAGGCGTAAATTGAATGTCAGATTTATTGGTAAAAAAAACATCTAGTAGATTATTAAATTGAAAATAAGTAAAATCATAATTGAAACTTGCACCAATATCACTTGTAATATTTCCATTGATTAAATTAGAACCGCCGGAATAAAAATACTTAGAGCCGTATATTTCTCCATATATTTTTTTACCAATTTTATATTCATACCCCAAATCCAATTCAAAAAAATCAAAGCCTTTCATTCCTGGGGTTAGTAAATAACTAGCACTAAAATTTGAAAAAAGGCCATTGGCTAAATGTAAGGAAGCTGTGGTTGTTTGATAGGGGTATTTAAT
>JBEATG010000196.1:0-10133 GCA_041162035.1 Bacteroidota bacterium | reverse complement strand
AATAAGAATACGGATACTGCTTTTAAAATAGATAGTATCATTTTGCCTGTAATTTCAGCAGGAAATCCAGATTGTTGTTCTAAAAACTCATTGATAAAACCGCTTAAAACTTCATTCGTTGCAATAAGGATACTGATGGAATTAATGAAAAATAAACTACATAGAAACAAACTTACGTAGGCGTTTACTTTAATCCAGTCCTTTGTTTTTTTTGTTTGTATTTGCTCGCGTTCCACACCCGTTTTTAAAAATTTAAAACTAGTATAGGTATAGATCACTAAACAAGCAACTATAAATACCATAATTAGTGCACTTGGATTTGCTAATGAAGTAGCTAGAATGATGATATCTAAAAATGCAAAAAATAAAGCTATTGGAATTAAGCAATAGGAGAGTACCGTGTACAATTTCATTTCATTCGACATGAGGACTGATGCGTTTAATTTCAATAATTTATTTCAAATTCAATTTTATGTGAAGCTCTTCAAATTGCTTATCGTCGATGCTACTTGGGGCATCTAACATTACATCACGACCACTGTTATTTTTAGGGAATGCAATAAAATCACGAATACTTTCACTGCCACCTAATAAAGCACATAGGCGATCAAAGCCAAATGCAATTCCTCCGTGTGGTGGTGCGCCATATTCAAAAGCACCTAGTAAAAATCCAAATTTATGTTGTGCTTCCTCTGGGCTCATGCCTAAGGCTGCAAACATTTTTTCTTGTAATGCACGTTGGAAAATTCGGATAGATCCTCCCCCAATTTCATTGCCATTCAATACCATATCATAGGCGTTTGCCTTGATGCCAGCATATGGATGTTCTAAATATTTTGCAGCGTCGCTAATTTCAGGTGCATTGTTAATCATAATCTCAATATGATCTGGCTTAGGTGATGTAAATGGATGGTGTCTCGCTACCCATCGATTACCTTCCTCGTCATATTCAAATAATGGGAAATCTAATACCCACAATAATTTAAATTCATCTTCTTTTCTAAAGCCTAGTTGCTTTCCTAATTCCAAACGAAGTTCGCTAATTGCTTTTCTTGTTCTTTCTTCAGCACCCGCTAAAATTAATATTAAATCACCTGCTTTCGCATTTGAAGTATTTGCGATGGCCTTCAATTTATCTTCGGAATAAAATTTATCTACACTGCTTTTGAAAGTACCATCGGCATTGCATTTGATGAATACCAATCCCTTCATTCCAATCTGTGGACGCTTTACCCATTCGGTTAACTCATCGGTTTGTTTGCGGGAATATTCACTACATCCTGGAACTGCGATTGCGATTACTGTTTCTGCTTCGTCAAATACTTTAAAGTCAACGCCGCTGATTAATGACGCATGGTCAGTTTTATCTGAAAATACATGTGCAGGCTTTTTCAAATTACACAATTGCATGCCAAAGCGAATATCTGGCTTGTCATTACCAAACTGCCACATGGCATCTTCCCAGGTCATTCTTTGCACCGTTTCGGTGTAATCGATATTCTTTACCTCTTTAAAAATACTTTTAATTAAACCTTCAAACATATTTAAAATATCCTCCTGCTCCACAAAACTCATTTCGCAGTCGATTTGTGTAAACTCTGGTTGTCTGTCAGCCCTTAAATCCTCATCTCTGAAACATTTTACTATTTGGTAGTATCGATCATACCCACTCACCATTAAAAGTTGTTTAAAGGTTTGTGGTGATTGTGGTAATGCATAAAATTCACCTGCGTTCATTCTGCTAGGCACGACAAAATCACGCGCGCCTTCGGGCGTAGATTTAATTAAAAAAGGGGTTTCAATATCCATGAATCCTTTTTCATGTAAATAGTTTCTAGTTGCACGATTCACGTCATAGCGTAATGCTAAATTCTTTTTTACTGCGTTTCTTCTTAAATCCAAGAAACGATATTTCATACGAATGTCATCACCCCCATCTGTATCATCTTGAATAGTGAATGGCGGAACAGCAGAGGCATTTAATATTTTAAATTCCGTTACTTTAATTTCAATATCACCTGTAGGAATATTTGCATTTTTACTTGAACGTTCAATGACTGTTCCCTTCACTTGAATAACAAATTCTCTACCTAATGGATTTTTATCCAATTCCGTTTGAAGCTCTTCTCCAATTAAAAGTTGTGTGATACCATATCTATCTCTTAAATCTACGAAAGTGATAGCGCCAAATTTGCGAATGGTTTGAACCCAACCGGCAAGGGTCACATTTTGAGCAACAAATTGACTATTTAATTCTCCACAATGGTGCGTACGATACATAAAAAAATATTGAAATAGGTTTGGACTGCAAATATACTTCAATTCCCATAAATTCATCATCTTTGCGCCATGACCCAGTCCCTTATCTCAAACCGCACCAGGCGCATAGTTTTGTCCGGATTTTTCTTTTTTACTGGTATTTGTTTTGCCAGTTGGGCGAGTAGGATTCCGGATATTAAAATGCAATTGGGTTTAAATGATGCTGAATTGGGTGCGATGCTATTGTTTTTGCCAGTGGGGTCATTTTTAGGCATCCCTATTTCAGGTAGTTTAACTTCCATTTATGGGAGCAATAGAATGCTCAAAATTGCTGCTGTATTATACCCGCTTTCCTTGATTTTAATTGGGACGATTACACAAACATGGCAATTGGGCATATGCTTATTTATTTTTGGCATGGCAGGTAATTTTTATAATGTTGCGGTGAATACACAAGCCGTGGTATTGTCTAAATTATTTGAGAAAAGTATCATTTCCACCTTTCATGGTTTTTGGAGTTTGGCTGGTTTTGTGGGTGGCTTGATTGGTGGACTTTTTGTCGCCAAACAAATTACTCCTATTTATCAATTTGTATTTGTCGCATTGGTTTCAATTATTTATTTGGTATTTGCGCATCCCTATTTAATGCCTTCTGAAAAAAATAAGCAACCACTGAATAAAATGTGGCATAAGCCAAGTGCCCTTATGTTACAATTTGGGTTTATCGCATTAGGAAATATGATTTGCGAGGGAATGATGTTTGATTGGAGCGGAATATATTTTCAAAAAGTAGCATTGGTGCCCAATGAATATCGTACTATGGGATATATCAGTTTTATGGCTTGTATGACTATTGGGCGCATGTTTGCAGATATTTTAATTAATTATTGGGGGGCAAGAAAACAATTAATGTTAAGTGGCTTATTGGTTACCATTGGATTAATTATAGCGGTAATGCTACCAGGTATTATAATTAGTACTTTTGGATTTATGCTGGTAGGTTTTGGCGTTTCATCAGTCATCCCCACCATTTATGGATTTGTTGGCAGGAGTGCAGCACCTGGGCAAGCAAGTATTGCACTGGCTTCAGTTTCTTCTATTGGATTTTTTGGCTTTTTGATAGGACCACCCATCATTGGATTTTTATCCCAAGCCATTGGTTTACGATGGGCGTTTTTAACCGTATCCTTATTGGGGCTAGCCACATTTTTTCAATCATACCGATTGAAAAAGCACTTGGATTAATTTATAAAGTTGAATTTTCTTCTTTGTGAGATGGCTTATAGATAAGATAGTAGTAGCCTAAAATCAAAATGCCTGTAATAAATGGGATCATTGCTAAATGCTTCACTGTGATATTACCATATACGATTAAATGGTCTACGCCAAAAAATTCAGTACACATCCAAAATGAGTTGGCCATGATCCAAACGGTGATAGCAAGGTTGTGTGCTAATTCAGAAAAAATATTTCGAGTCCTATAGGCAATAATGACAGAGATGGTTAAAGTTGGAATAATCATCACAACGCCTAAAAGCGTCAAAGACAAACACCAGGCAACATCTTTAAACAACCAAAATACGATATGTAAGTTTTCCATTTTACGGTACTTATATGGAATATTATATTTGTCGTTCGATGGATTGCTCATGGTGATGATTTTGTGTTTATTTTAATACGGAATAAAAATATTCTTTTTTTTAATTTCCCCATTCATTAAGCCGATAAAATTGAAGCAAATCTTTTAACATCGGCTTCTGGTTCAATGATACTTCCTTGTTCAATATGATCTATAAGTTGTTTCGCAAAATAGGGGGCAAGTGAGCAGCCCTTTGTACCCATGCCATTGCATATACCCAATTGCGGATATTGTGGGTGAAGTCCAACAAATGGGCGCCTTTCTGTATTGGCGGGCCGAATGCCTGCCAAGTGATTAACTACTTCGTAGGGAATTTTTAAAATCGCATCCAGTGCTGCAATCATTTTTTCCTTGAAGCTTTCAGTTGGAAGTGAATCAGTAAAACTCCATTCATAGCTTGATCCTACCCAAAACAAATCATCTTTCCATGGCACAATAGTAATATTGGTTTTATAAATGTTTGTGGGTGCAAGCCCTTTTATTTTTACGATTAAGGCTTCACCTTTATTAGGCACAAATGGGAGGGCTTTGAAGTAGGGATTATTCATGGTATTAAGTCCGTCGCAAAATATGATTTTTTCAGCGATAATTTTTTTCCATTCAACGCCTTGCTTGGTTAAAATCAAATCGGAAATATCAAAATAGTCTGCAATAAAATGAGTGCTTATTTTTTCACGACCGGCTTTTAAAAATTGGATTAAATCAATCCAGTAACATTGGTCAATTTCGCCTGTTCCAAAATGGGCATTAAAGTATTGTCCTAAAGTTGCGTTTTCGTTTTCCTTTAAATAAATATTATCATGTGTGAGTCGGTAGTCAAAGCTTTCCTTCATTTGCAGGGAAGGGTGTATTAATGCAATGGGAGCTGCTTTAATAATAGTGATATTTTCATCTTCTTGGAATTCCTTGTATGCGGCAATGGCAAAAGGGAGTAGGGTATCAATCATCCAGGTTTGTACAATTCTACGACCAGTGACTGGGTTGATTACACCACTTGCTACACTGGTTGCGGAAACAGTTTTTGCATCATTTATAATTTTAAACGCGATGCCTTGTTTTTGTAAAAAATAACTTAACCAAGTGCCAGTTAATCCTTGGCCAATGATTAAATATTTTACTTTTTCCTGCAACTTATTTTGCTTTTTTTGTGGGTATAGTAATGTGAATGCTGTCCTTGATTTCGTTGACCCTTGCTACAATTTCCATATCAAAATTTCCTAGGTAATCAAAAGGCACTGTAAATGGAAATTCAGTTTCAAATACTTCGTTTTGAATTGTTGTGAAATATTGAAATGGAAAAATATTTATAAACCAGCCGTCTACTGATTTTTTTGTTTTTTGATTGATCAAAGCCAAAGTAAGCTGTCCCGTTTTTTCTTGTGGAAAATTATGACGCACTTTTACTTTTAGTTTGATGGATTGCCCTAATGATAATACACTGGGGGTGACACATTCAATTTTAAGGCTGGGCTTTATATTTACGCCGCTTGAATTTTGCGCCTGTGTAAAAATGCAGATCGATAAAAATATAAATAAAGTGATGGCGCGTTTCATACAACAAACTTACAATAAAAAATCCCTTATCTTTTTAGGATAAGGGATTTCCGTATGCTTTATTTAAATAATTATTTTTTTAATGCATTTGCCATGGTGATTCCAATGTCTGCAGGACTAGCGCAAACGTGAATACCACATTCCGCCATGATTTTCATTTTAGCAGCTGCAGTATCATCTGCACCGCCTACAATCGCACCAGCGTGACCCATGCGTCGACCTGGAGGCGCTGTTTGACCTGCGATAAATCCTACTACAGGTTTTTTCATATTATCTTTAATCCAATTGGCAGCATCTGCTTCCATACTTCCACCAATTTCGCCAATCATGATGATACCTTCAGTTGCAGGATCATTCATTAATAATTCAACCGCTTCTCTAGTGGTCGTTCCAATAATTGGATCACCACCAATTCCAATGGCAGTTGAAACGCCCAAGCCCGCTTTTACTGCTTGATCAGCTGCTTCATAGGTAAGTGTTCCGCTTTTTGAAACAATACCAATGGTTCCTTTCTTAAATATAAATCCTGGCATGATACCCACTTTACATTCTTCTGCAGTGATGACACCTGGGCAATTTGGTCCTATTAAACGAGTAGTTTTACCTAATAAATAGTTTTTTGCTTTAATCATATCCTGAACAGGAATACCTTCTGTGATACATACCACTAAAGCAATATTTGCATCAGCAGCTTCCATGATTGCATCAGCAGCAAAAGCAGGAGGTACAAAAATGATACTGACATCAGCACCCGTATTTTTTACTGCATCTGCAACTGTATTAAATACGGGTCTATCTAAATGCGTTGTTCCACCTTTGCCTGGAGTTACACCACCTACTAATTGAGTTCCATATTCAATCATCTGGCTTGCATGAAAACTACCTTCAGTTCCTGTAAAACCTTGAACGATTACCTTTGAATTTTTATTAACTAATACTGACATTGTGCGTGGATTTGTTATTTGTGGCGCAAAAATAGGTTAAACCGGGTTTTTTTGCCTTTATTTCTCAACAAAAATTCTATGTTTTTTTATAAATGGCTTTCATGTAGTACTTTTGTCCCTCGTCAGACAAATTAAAAATAAAATTATGGCAACAACATCAGACATTAGTCGTGGAATGATTCTAAAATTGGACAATAATTTATACACTGTAGTGGAGTTTGGAGAAAACAAAACTGCTAGAGCGGCTGCTAAAATTTGGGCTAAGCTTAAAGGGGTAGATAACAAAAGATCAATTGAAAAGACATGGAATAGTGGTGAAAACATTTTCCCAGTGCGTGTTGAAAAAAAGACCTACCAGTTCCTTTACAAGGATGACAGCGGCTATAACCTAATGAATAATGAGACTTTTGAGCAAATAGCAATGGCCGAGGAGATGATTGATGCGCCTCAATACTTAATCGAAGGTGCTGAAGTATTTGTATTCATGAATACTGAAACCGAAATGCCTATTGGCGCTGAATTAGCTGAAAAAATTGAGGTTTTGATTACCTATTGTGAAAATGGGGTAAAGGGAGATACTGCAACCCGTGCTTTGAAAGCAGCAACGATTGAATCAGGCGCTACAGTAATGGTACCTTTATTTGTAAACGAAGGAGAAAGAATTAGAATTAATACTAAGAATGGGGAATATGTAGAAAGAGTCAAGTAGATTTTATTTCGGACTTTATTGAAATATAAGTCCTCGTAAAATCACTCTTATGATTTTTAAAGGGACCCCATAAAGGAGTCCCTTTCTTTATTTCGGACTTTATTGAAAAATAAGTCCTCATAAAATCACTCTTATGATTTTTAAAGGGACCCCATAAAGGAGTCCCTTTCTTTATATCGGACTTTATTGAAAAATAAGTCCTCATAAAGTCACTCTTATGATTTTAAAAATGTCCCGAAGCTTCGGGACATTTTTGTTTTTTAGCCTAAGTTCAGCCTTTTTTATACCTAAAATAGCTTTAAATACCCCGAATCCTCGGGGTATTTTTTTGGCAAAAAATGGCCATTTTTAATAAAAAAAGCCCTTTTTTTTGTGTTTTTTACCAAAAAAACCCCAATTTTACCCAAAATTGCCAAATATGGACTTGAAACAAATTCACGATTTAATTAAAGTAGTTAACAAGAGTAATATCGGTGAAATTAGCATCGAAGATAAGGATGGTAAAGTAACCATTAAACAAAAGGAAGAGAAGGTAACTGTTACCACAGCTCCTGCTCAAATGTATACTTCCGGTCCTGCAGCCCCAGTTGCACAAGCAGCGCCTTCGGCGCCAACCGCAGCTCCAGCAGCTCCAGTTGCAAGCAACTTGATCACTATTAAAAGTCCAATGATTGGAACATTTTATCGTCGCGCTTCTCCAGATAAGCCATTGATGGCTGAGGAAGGAACAGAAGTGAACCCAGGTAAAGTGGTATGTATCATCGAAGCCATGAAGTTATTTAACGAAATTGAAAGTGAGGTAAAAGGCACTATCGTTAAAGTATTGGTGGAAGATGCAAGTCCAGTAGAATATGATCAGCCTTTGTTCTTGGTTGAACCAGCATAGGCTTGTTCCCATTTTCTAATTTAAATTAAAAAAATGTTTAAAAAGATATTGATAGCCAATCGTGGCGAAATTGCTTTGCGTATTATCAGAACCTGTCGTGAGATGGGAATTAAAACAGTAGCTGTCTATTCTACTGCTGATAAAGATAGTTTACATGTAAAGTTCGCAGATGAAGCGGTTTGTATTGGAGGTCCTAAAGGACAGGAATCCTATTTGAATATACCACATATCATGGCGGCTTGTGAAATTACGAACGCCGATGCGGTGCATCCTGGATATGGATTTTTAGCAGAGAATGCAAAGTTTGCACAAATATGTGCTGACCATGGCATAAAATTTATTGGTCCCACACCAGAGATGATTAATAAAATGGGGGACAAGATTACTGCGAAAGAAACTATGATTAAAGCAGGTGTGCCTGTAGTTCCGGGTGGAGATGGATTATTAGAAAGTGTAGATGCAGCAAAAAAATTAGCCAAAGAAATAGGTTACCCAGTGATCATTAAAGCAACTGCTGGTGGTGGCGGAAAAGGGATGCGTGTAGTTTTGAATGAGGAAGAAATTGAAAAAGCATATAGTACTGCTAAAATGGAAGCCGGAGCTAGTTTTAAGAATGATGGTTTGTACATGGAGAAGTTTGTGGAGGAACCAAGACATATCGAAATTCAAGTAGCGGGTGATCAATATGGAAATGTTTGTCATTTGAGTGAACGTGATTGTTCCATCCAACGTAGACACCAAAAGTTGGTAGAAGAATCTCCTTCACCATTTATGACACCTGAATTAAGACAACGCATGGGAGATGCTGCTATTAAAGCTGCATCAGCTATTAATTATGAAAGTGTTGGTACGGTGGAATTTTTAGTGGACAAGCATCGCAATTTTTATTTCATGGAAATGAATACGCGTATTCAAGTGGAACATTGCGTTACAGAGGAAGTAGTAAGTTATGATTTAATCAAGGAGCAAATAAAGATAGCAGCGGGTGAAAAAATATCTGGTCGAAATTACGAACCACAATTACACGCAATCGAATGTCGAATTAATGCAGAAGATCCTTACAATGATTTCAGACCTTCACCAGGAAAAATCACCGTATTACATACCCCGGGCGGACATGGTGTTCGTGTGGATAGTCACGTGTATGCAGGTTATGTCATTCCTCCTTATTACGACTCAATGATTGGTAAATTAATCACGGTTGCACAAACACGTGAGGAAGCGATCAATACCATGTATCGTGCTTTGAGTGAATATGTGATTGAAGGCGTTCACACAACAATACCTTTTCATTTACAATTAATGCAAAACGAGGATTTTAGAAAAGGAAACTTCACCACGAAATTTTTAGAAACTTTTACATTGAAGTAATTTTTATTTAGCTTTTAAGAGAAATATAAAAGCTAAATAAAAATTCTCTGATGAAATTAAGAAGGGAGCCCCATAAAGGAGCTCCCTTCTTAATTATTTTTTGCACCGTTAGAATAATACAAATGGATCAAGTATTATCTTAAAAACAACATTTCTCTGTACTTAGGCAAGGTCCATAATTCGTCGTCTACCAATTGCTCTAATTTATCAACGTGGTAGCGGATTTTGTCAAAGTATTGTGCTTTTACTTTTGCTTCATAAGCAATTGCTTTTTCTCTTGAATCAGTAATGTTATTGGCAATTTTTCTTTCTTCTACCATCGCGTAAGTATTTTCGTATACTTGTTGGATATGTGTACTTACATCCTTTAATAAAGTTAATTGGCCCTTGTATAATTTTTCAGGTAATGCAGCTTCGCGAAGTAAGCTTACATTTTTCAATAACTCATTTTGATATTTAATTGCCGCTGGAATAATATGGTTGGTTGCTAAATCACCCATTACACGCGCTTCAATTTGTACTTTCTTAATATAAGTTTCTAATTCAATTTCATAACGTGCTTCAAGTTCACCATGTGTGTAAATACCATTGTCCTTAAATAGTTTCTTGGATTTTTCAGTTATCATTGCATCTAAAGCAACAGGCGTCGTTTTTAAATTTGGCAAGCCTCTTTTTTCTGCTTCCTTATGCCACTCTTCGCTATAGCCATCGCCCTCAAATAAAATCTTTTTACTGGATACAATATACTTTTGAATCACTTGCATGATCGCG
>JBEATG010000133.1:0-4337 GCA_041162035.1 Bacteroidota bacterium | reverse complement strand
AATATCTTTCCCCCAATACATTCTGCAATTAAAGCATTGGCTACAAAAAAGGCAGATATCCCTAAAAATAACTTTGTTGATTTATCTTTTAAAATGGAATGTATCATAACTTATGCGAATTGAATATTTAAACAAAAATAAAAACGAGCTGAAACAATAACATTAAAAGATTAGTAATTGTTTGCCATTGGGGTAATTCAATAGCCTGTTTCTTAATCCACATGAATAATAGTGCTAATCCGAACAAAACACTCACCACAGGAGCCATCTCCAATCCTAAAACAGCAGCAAAATTTGATACAGGAACTGGGTAATTAATTTTGGGCACAAACATGACCATAAGTGAGAAAACAAAACAGCCATTACAGATGATGGCCAATTTGGATAAAAACGCTAAAATGGGTTTAAAACGGCTCATTTTCAGGTCAGTAATTTAGAATGGGAAGATAAGAAAATTTGGCTTCTCCTCATTTTTTCAATATCCAATTAAGTTGTAGGTTTGTTGACACAATGAAACCATTATAATGAAACCATTTTTTAAGGCTAATTTGACTCATTTTATAGCAGTGGCTATATTTTTACTTTGCTCCATTATTTATTGTAAACCAGCATTGGAAGGTAAAGTATTACAACAATCTGATATAAGTCAATGGAAAGGAATGGCGCAGGAAACATTAACCGCAGGGGCTAAATATGGCCAAAATCCATTATGGACGAATAGTATGTTTGGGGGTATGCCCACGTATCAAATTACAGGGGTGCCAGGCTTTACTTTCACCATTGGCTTATTGGATCGAATTTTAACTTTGAACTTAACAGAACCGATCAATTTATTTTTTCTTGCCTGTATATGTTTTTATTTTTTAGCAATTGTATTAGGCATCAACCCCTTCATTGGAATTATAGGCGCGTTGGCGTATAGTTTTGCCACTTACAACCCCATCATCATTGTAGTCGGTCATATTACCAAAATGCACGCGATTGCTTACCTACCCTTTTTTGTGGGCGCTATCTTACTCATCTTTAAAAAGAAATATTTAATTGGCGGATTACTTACAGGGATTGCCACCGCATTATTTGTGCAAGCGAACCACTTACAAATAACATACTACGGTTTAATCATTGTATTTTTTATGACTTTGTATTTTTTAATACAATGGATCTTAAAAAAACAATATGCGCATATTTTAAAAACAATGGCAACCGCAGTGATTGCTGGATTATTAGGTTTAGCTGTGAATGCCCCTATTTTAATTAGCACTTATGAATATGGCAAAGAGTCCATCCGTGGTGGAAGTATTTTAGCGACGAAGGGTAGCAACACGACAAGTGCTGGTTTAAATAAGGATTATGCTTTATCCTATAGTATGTTTAAAACAGAACCACTGGTATTAATGTTCCCTAATGTTTATGGCGGCGGAAGTGATCCAAGTGCGATTGATCCTGAAAACTCAAAAGCGATTGAAGCGTTGCAACAAATGCAACCGCAGGTAGCACAGCAATTACAATCATTTATTCAGTTTTATTGGGGTGGCATTGGCTTTACCGCTGGTCCTCCATATATTGGTATATTAATTTGCTTTTTTGCCTTTATTGGCATTTCATTTAAAACCAATGAACATAGATGGTGGATTATCCCAGCAGTTATTTTTTCATTGTTGTTATCTGCAGGTTCATACCTTGAAAGTTTTAATTTTTTCATGGTAGATCATCTTCCCTTTTACAATAAGTTCCGAGCACCTAGTATGATTATGGTTATTCCAACATTACTTATTGGCATTATGGCGATGTTTGGATTACAAGGAATCACCGAACAAAATAATTTTAAGGAGTTTTATAATAAATACAAGCCAAGCTTTATAGCCTTGGGGGCTTTACTGGCTTGTGTACTTTTATTTTATATCAATAGTGATTTTAAAAGCTTGAATGACACCCAATTAATTTCTCAAATATCACAAATACCAGATGTAAATCAAAGAAATGCATTTGAACAACCAGCACGTGATTTAACCAACGCATTAGCACAGGACAGAAAAGCGTTTGTGGAAGGTGATTTATTTAGGGCATTTATATTTATAGTATTCGCCTTTCTGTTCATTTTCTTGTACTTCAAAAAAACCATCAATCAAACAATATTCATAGCAGCAATTGGTATCATTGCTATGATTGATTTGTTTCAAGTCAATGTGAAATATTTAAAACCGGAGAACTATATTGAAGCAGCTGAAAATGATAACACATTTACTGAATCCTCTATTGACATTGCGCTGAAAAGAGATGTATCCAACTACCGCGTATTGGATATGAGGGGCGGTATTCAAAACGCATTTAATGGCGGTGCTTTAGTCGCCTACCACCACAACACAGTGGGTGGATATAACCCCGCTAAACTAAGTATCTACCAAGATTTAATCGAGAATCAATGGTATAAGTTCCCCAATTGTTTGCCTGTTGTGAATATGATGAATACCAAGTATGTTATCACAGGAAATATAGCCACTGATACCATTGCAAATCCTGAAGCATTAGGCAATGCATGGTTTGTTAAAGGAATAGAATACAAAAAAGGGCCAGCAGAGGTTATGAGCAGCTTAAGTAGTTTTAATCCAAAGGATACAGCCATCATCGAGGAAAAAGACAAATTAAATGAATTAAGCACCATAGCTTATGATAGCGCTGCTACAATTAATTTAGTTGAAAACAAAAATGATATTGTTACCTATAGTTCCAATGCAAGTCAAAAACAATTTGCAGTATTTAGCGAGGTGTATTATAAGTTAGGATGGAAAGCATATATTGACGATGTTGAATCCCCTATTATCAAAACAAATTATGTTTTAAGAGGCTTGGTGATTCCAGCGGGCAAGCACAATATTAGATTCGAGTTCAAGCCAAGCTCCATTGCAATGGCACAAAAAGCTTCATTATTTGCATCCGTTATTTTGTGGGGATTACTGATTGGAATAATCATTAAATCATTCAAGAAAGAAAAATCACTTTCTTAAAAGCTAATCCGACTGAATGACATTATCGATTATCATATGTAGTTACAACAGAGCAAGCTATATCAGCGATGCATTGACAAGTTTATATAGTCAATCTGCTGGCTTAGCAAATTTTGAAGTAATTATTGTAGATAATAATTCAACAGACAATACCAAGGAAGTATACGCACAATGGAGGCATACAAATACGAATGGCCAATTTACTTTCATCAGCGAAATGCAACAAGGCGCTTCCTTCGCGCGTAATACTGGAGCCGCTATAGCCAAAGGAGAATGGGTTTGTTTTATGGATGATGATGCAGTAGCGACAACAGATTACGTTAAAAATATTATAAAACATATACAAGACCAACCATTTATTGTTGGATTTGGGGGACGCATTATTCCGAAATATATTCCAGCCGAACCTAAGTGGATGAGTTATTATGTATCCTCCCTTGTAGGTAATTTTGACTACGCCCCTACTGCCTGTGCTTTTGAAAATTGGAAGTACCCGCTCGAATCAAATATGATTGTGAAAAAATCAGTGTATGATCAAATCGGCGGCTTTAATGTGAATTTACCTGGTGTAGTTGGGACATTGCGAATTGGTGGGGAGGGAAAAGAATTATTTTATAAAATAATTGCATTAGGTCATATTATTTATTACGACCCCGCTATTTGTGTGCATCATGTTGTAGAAGTGAAAAAATTGACCCCGGAATATATGTACCGTGTTGCAAGCGGTATTGGTCGTGGCGAGAAAACAAGAACTTTGAATATTTCAATTGGCGCCTACTTAATGAAAATTTTGGAATACCTTTTAAAATTGGGGGCCGGCATCATTTTAGGCATAAAATATGCAATACAATTAACCCCAAGTAAAACATGGCCAATTATAAAATTTAGGATAGATACAATAAAAGGATTGTTAGGATAACTTAATATAAACAATAATATAATGAACGAGCTTAGAGATTATTTCGAACACAATGAAAAAAGATTGATTAATAAATTTGATCATTATTTTGATGTGTACGATAGATATTTTAATCAATATAGAAATAAAAAAATAACGATTGTTGAAATTGGCGTATACCAAGGCGGAAGCCTTCAAATGTGGCGAAAATATTTTGGCACAGAAGCAACTATTTGGGGAATTGATATTGATCCAAGATGCAAGCAACTAGAAGATGAGAATACCCATATACTCATTGGCTCACAAGAGGATCGCCATTTTCTTAGATCAATCATAGACAAGATTGGACCCATCGATATTTTAATAGATGACGGCGGACATACACAGGACCAACAAATCGTATCCTTTGAAGAATTATACAAGCATATCAATAT
>JBEATG010000124.1:0-4384 GCA_041162035.1 Bacteroidota bacterium | reverse complement strand
CTATAAATTGCTTTCATTTTAGGACTTCCAATTGCAGTATAATCAATTCCGGAAGTATGCGTTAATAAATCACGTATCGTTAATTCTCTTTTTGCGGGCACTGTGGTGTAGCTACTGTCCTTTTCATTAAAATCCTTCAATACAGTTGGATTTTTAAAACTGGATATAATGGTTGAAACGTTTTGGTCAAGGCTTATTTTACCTTGTTCATATAATTGCATGATCGCTAAACTAGTAATGGCTTTGGTTTGACTCATGATGCGGTAAATTGCATTGTTTGGCATTGCTTTTTTACTTGCTTCGTTGGCGTATCCAAATCCTTTATGGTATACGACCTGATTGTCTTTAACTATTATTACCGTTGAACCGATTAACCATCGATTGCTTACATATTTATTTACAATTGAATCAATTTGCGCAAGCTTTGTGTAATCAAACTTGTTACTTTTTACAGTTTCAAATGAAAGTACTTGGCTATTGCCTTTAATGGTGATTCCGAAAGCAAATAAGATAATACTACCTATTATAAGTAGCTTATTTATTTTTAAAGATGCATTTTTCATATTCAGTCAATTTTAATTTTTGGTAATTTATTTTGCTGGGAACCAGGTTCCAAATTTAGTTAAATCAACATTCCCTCCTGTTAATATTACACCCACTTTTTTTCCTTTAAACAATTCGGCATTACGCATCGCTGCGGCAAATGGGACTACACAACTAGGCTCAACAATTATTTTCATTCTTTCATACACTAATCTAAGTGCATTTATTATTTCTGCTTCCGAAACTAATAATATATCCGACACATGTTCTTTTATAATCCCTAGGGTTTGTTCACTTAATGTAGTGAGTAATCCGTCAGCAATGGTTTCAATAAAAGGTGCTTTTTCAACCTTGCCTGATTTTATACTTAAAACCGCATCTGCTGCCCCTTCAGGCTCTCCACCATATACTTTTAATTCAGGTTTAAAGTATAAGCCACCTAAGCAGGTGCCTGATAACAAACCACCACCACCTACAGGTGTAATTACAACATCCAAATCGGACACATCTTCCAATAATTCTTTAACACAAGTTGCTTGACCAGTAATGACACGATAGTCATCATAAGGATGAATAAATTCCGCGCCTGTTTCTGCTACTACTTTATTTAATGCTTCCTCACGTGCTGCTTGATTCGCTTCACATATAATTACGGTAGCACCGTAACCTTTAACAGCATCTACTTTTACTTGTGGTGAACTCTTAGGCATTACGATATATGCCTTGATACCCAATGTTTTTGCAGCAAATGCCAAGGCTTGCGCGTGATTGCCTGAGGAGTGTGTTGCAATTCCATTTTTTAATTGCACGGTACTTAGGGTGAGTGTTGCATTCATACCACCCCTAATTTTAAATGCACCAATTTTTTGAAAGTTTTCACACTTAAAATAAAAGTCAATACCAGTCATTTCATTTATACTCTGGTTGGTCATTACGGGGGTGCGATGTATATAGGGTTTAATGCGCTCATGTGCATTGATGATATCGTCCTTGGTAATTTTCATATCGTTCTACATTTTAAAGTGCAACAAAAGGCTAATTTAATACATAATTTTGTATGTTTCCTTATATGAATTTAATGAATAATTAACCAATTTAGTTATCATAATATACATTCAGCATTGCTGATTTTATTAATTCTAAATTAATAATTATATTTAGTAACCATTGTAAAAAAATAACTATGTCAACGACTACTTTAACGCCACAACAAATTGAATCCTTTCATAAAGATGGCTATTTGATTGTTAAAAACTTTATAGCACAAAAAGCTGTTGAAAAGCTTTATGGTACTGCAATAGGGGACAATGCGATGGAAAACAATGCCATGAATGTTACGGATCAAACAGGAAAAAATTCAAAATTATCATTATGGTTTACACCTGGTAATGATGTTTTTGGTTATTTGACGCGTAGTGAAAGTATCGTGAGTGGTGTCGCTGCATTATTAGACAGTGACGCACCCGCTTGTCATTACCATTCAAAATTGATGCAAAAGGAACCTAAGGTCGGTGGTGCTTGGGAATGGCACCAAGATTATGGTTATTGGTACAAAAATCAATTCATGTTTCCGGATCAATTAATCAGCGTGATGGTGGCATTAACGCCAGCGAATAAACAAAATGGTTGTTTACAAGTGATTAAAGGCTCGCATAAATTAGGTCGTATCAATCATGGTTTTGCTGGAGAGCAAGTTGGTGCTGATATGGTCATGGTAAATAACGCACTCAAAACAATGGACTTGGTATATGTTGAGATTGAGCCAGGGGATGCTTTGTTCTTTCATAGTAATATTTTACATCGCTCCGAAGCCAACTTGTCGGATCACCCAAGATGGTCCATTATTTCCTGTTATGCTTCTCAATCCAATTTAGCGTATAATGAAAATTCTACTTCTTGGAAAACACCTATTGAACTAGTACCTGATAATGCCATAACTGATTGGGAATCAACTAGTTTATCCAATGCTGATTTTTTGAAAAAGGAGAATGACCCAGCATTAAAGGAGACGGGTTGGGAAAAGTAAAACATTAAATTTGAGGGGATAAGTCCTACGTAATTTGGCCACTAAAATCATTGCCTAAGTAAGGTCATATTTATTACTTAAAATGTCATATTAGTTCCCCAATACTATTATTTATTTCTTATTTTTAGTGATAACATCATCCCCCAAATATTGGGGTTAATAAGTTTAATTTTTATGTATTTATTAGGGATAGATATAGGTACTTCCTCCATCAAGGTGTCGGTCGTAGAAGCAAGTACAAGTCAATGTATCGCATCAGCACAATTTCCTGAAACCGAATCAGCAATTACCTCCCTTGAAAAAGGTTGGGCAGAGCAGTCTCCAGAAATGTGGTGGGAGCATATTCAACAAGCCATATTAAAATTAAACAATACTAAAAACTTTGCACCTGCAGATATTAGCGCCATTGGAATATCCTACCAAATGCATGGATTGGTTTTGGTTGATAAAAATAAGCAAGTGCTTAGGGATAGTATTATTTGGTGTGATAGTAGGTCGGTAAGTATTGGTGACACTGCGTTTAATGCAATTGGTACTGAAAAATGTTTAAGCCATTTATTAAATTCACCTGGAAATTTTACTGCATCAAAATTAGCATGGGTGAAACAAAATGAACCGCATGTTTATGAAAAGATCGCACATGTGATGCTGCCTGGTGATTTTGTTTCAATGAAATTCACAGGTAATATTACAACTAGTATTTCCTCCTTATCAGAAGGTATTTTTTGGGACTTTAAGAACAATGAATTGTCAAAAGACATTTTAAATTATTATGGATTTGATCCATCAGTATTGCCCAATATTCAACCTGTATTTAGTAATCATGGTGAATTACTTCCTGAAATTGCAGCTAAATTAAATTTAAAACCAGGCATTCCTATTACTTATAAAGCAGGAGATCAACCTAACAATGCATTATCCTTAAATGTTTTGGAGCCCGGCGAAGTTGCAGCAACAGCAGGCACTTCGGGTGTGATTTATGGGGTTACAGATAAAATTACCTATGATCCACAATCAAGGGTGAACACTTTTGCACATGTGAATCATACCCATCAGTTAAACAGATTGGGTGTACTACTTTGTATTAATGGCACTGGAATTTTAAATAGTTGGGTGAAAAAAATGGTAGGTGCTGGCAATAATTATCCGCAAATGAATAAAGCGGCTAGTCATATTCAACCAGGTAGTGATGGGTTGCAAATTATGCCTTTTGGAAATGGAGCCGAACGTATTTTTAATAATAAAATGATTGGCGCACAATTTGTAAATATTGATTTCAATAAACACAGTGAAGCACATATTTTCAGAGCAGCACAGGAAGGCATTGCATTTACTTTTAGATACGGCATTGATATTATGCGCGGGAACGGTATGAATCCAAGTATCATTCGTGCAGGGTATTCAAATATGTTTTTAAGTGATGTATTTACAGATGCTTTTGTAAATGCGACCAATGTTCCAGTTGCCTTATACCATACGGATGGTAGTGTAGGTGCAGCAATTGGTGCAGGCATCGGTTCCGGTACTTATAAAAATGCCACCGAAGCGTTTAGTAATTTTAAACCAATTAAAGTAGTAGAACCAACCAATGCAAAAGGGTTTAATGAATTATATTTGGATTGGCACAAATCATTAGAAAAGTATTTATAAACAAAAAATAGATTAGTTAATTTTTAAACATCAAGTTATGTCAGTTGTATTAGGTGAAAAAGAATTTTTCAAAGGAATTGAAAAAATAAAATTTGAAGGACAAGGAAGTGATAATCCTTTAGCATATCGTTGGTATGATGAAACAAAAGTGGTTGCAGGCAAGCC
>JBEATG010000221.1:0-5788 GCA_041162035.1 Bacteroidota bacterium | reverse complement strand
ATATAATTGTCCTTTACCATTTCCATTTTTTACTTAGTTTTTCCTTGAGCAAATGATTGGTTAAATCAAATTGCACAGGAACTACGCTGACATAATTATTTTTCAAAGCCCATACATCCGTATCCTTCGACTTGTCAAAGTTGACAAATTCACCTGTCAACCAATAATATTTTTTACCATGTGGGTCGGTACGCTCAATAAATTTTTCATCATACTTCGCATAGGACTGTTTACAAATTTTAATCCCCTTTATTAATTCGGTTTTCACGTTCGGGATATTGACGTTTAAGCAAAGGTGTTTATCCAAATTTTTATCGGCCAGTAATTGCTTCACGATGATGCGCGCATAATGTTGCGCAGCCGTAAAATCGGCTCCATTGCTTAAATCCATTAAGCTAAATCCAATACTTGGGATACTTTCAATGGAAGCTTCCAATGCCGCTGACATGGTACCAGAATAAATGACATTGATAGAATGATTCGCGCCATGATTAATTCCACTCAAGCAAATGGATGGCTTGCGGTGTAATACTTTATCTACCGCCAATTTTACGCAATCTACGGGTGTCCCACTACAAGTGTATGCTTCAATGCCGTCAACAATATGTGCTTTTTGTAACCTTAAATGTTGTCCAAGGGTGATGGCATGTCCCATACCGCTTTGTGGTTTGTCGGGTGCTACCACAATTACTTTACCTAAATCCTTCACCGCTTCCACTAATGCCTTAATGCCTGGTGCACTAATACTGTCATCGTTGGTAATTAAGATAACCGGTTTTTCTGCTTTTGTTTTTGCCATACTGCAAGTTACCGAGATAGGGGGTTGCAACAAAATAAAAGGAGTTGACTGGGATAGTTTAGGGAGATAAATAAGTTTTGCTTCCCTCATCGGAATTAGATGATTTACTAAGATGTTGAAAAAAAAGTCTAAAAATATTTGGAAATACTAAATATATTAGTAAATTGCACTAAAATCATTAGTTATGTCATACGCAGGAAAAAATTTAAAATACATCAGAAAGCAGCGCGAATGGACACAAGAGGAAATGGCCAATCAACTTCAAATTAAGCGATCCTTGGTAGGGGCTTATGAGGAGGAGCGCGCCGAGCCAAGGTTGGATGTGCAGGAAGTAATCTGTGCTAAATTTAATATCAGTTTAGAGCAATTCTTGTTTGAGGATTTATCTGAAACAGGGGGATTGTCGACAGGTTCGAATAATAGCTATTTAGAGCGTCGTCGCTCCATGAAGTCCGATAAGTCAATCAGTTTAGCACCCATCGTGCCCTTTGTCCCTGTTAAGGCTGCAGCGGGATACTTGGCCGGATATGCTGATCCAGAGTTCCTAGATGAGCTCAATACTTTCACTTTACCTATGTTGGCGCCTGGTGATTACCGTGCGTTTGAGATCATTGGAGATAGTATGTTACCGACCCCAAGTGGAAGTGTTATCGTGGGTGAAAAAGTGGACAATATGAAGGAAGTAAAGAATAGTAATACCTATATCGTAGTCTCCAATGCAGATGGAGTAGTATACAAAAGAGTAATCACCAATGAAGCTGTTGAGGAACGACTTACATTATTGAGTGACAATCCTTTATATGAGCCATATCAAGTAAATACACAAGATATAGTAGAGATTTGGAAGGCTGTTTATATTATCCAAAAAGCTGGGGCGCAGCCCATGTGGAATGTAGATCAATTAGCAGGCGTTGTTAATAATTTACAGGACCAAATTACCAATATGAAGCGCACAATGAACTAGTAGTTGTAGTTTTTGCGTTTAAATGATAGATTGTATTCATCCCGATCGCTTAATAAGCCTTCGGGATTTTTTATAGACCCACATGAAGTGGTATTATAAATAAAAAACCTAAACAAATGATTTACAAATGTTTAGCTTTATGTAATTATAATTAAATATTAAGTTATTCCCACTCAATAGTTGCTGGAGGTTTGCTGCTGATATCGTATACCACACGGTTAATTCCCCTTACTTCGTTAATAATGGAATTGCTCATATGAGCTAGGAATTCATAAGGTAAATGTGCCCAGTCTGCTGTCATACCATCCACTGAGGTTACTGCTCTTAAAGCTACGGTGAATTCATAGGTTCTTTCGTCACCCATTACGCCTACGCTTTTTACAGGCAAAAGAATAGTTCCTGCTTGCCATACCTTATCATACAATCCAAATTCTTTTAGTCCATTCATGTAAATCGCATCGGCTCTTTGAAGGAGGTCGACCTTTTCTGCGGTGACTTCCCCTAATATACGAATGGCTAGTCCAGGTCCTGGGAAAGGATGTCTGGCGATCATAGCGCTAGGTATCCCTAATTCAAGGCCTACTCGGCGAACCTCATCTTTAAATAAGCTCCTTAATGGCTCCACTAAAGTAAGGTGTAATGATTCAGGTAAACCACCCACATTATGGTGCGACTTAATAGTTTGTGAAGGCCCATGCACACTTACACTTTCAATCACGTCAGGATAAATTGTTCCTTGACCTAAAAACTTAGCTTCCAGTATTTTAGATGCCTCTACTTGAAATATATCTATAAATAGTTTGCCTATTACTTTTCGCTTTTCTTCGGGTTCAGATTTGCCTGCAAGTCCATCATAAAACATTTGCTTGGCATCAATGCCTTTTACATTTAATCCGATCGCATTGTAGGTGTCCAATACCTGCTGAAATTCATCCTTGCGCAAAACCCCATTGTCTACAAAAATTCCATGAAGACGATCTCCAATGGCTTTATGAATTAGGGTAGCTGCTACGGTACTATCCACTCCGCCACTTAATGCCATAATCACATGACCCTCTCCAATTTGCTCCTTTAGCTTTTGAACCGTTTCAGTAACAAAGGATGCTGGGGTCCAGTTTTGATGGCAGCCACAAATGTCTACCAAAAAGTTTTTAATCATCACTTTACCTTGAGAGGAATGGTACACTTCTGGGTGAAATTGTAAGCCATGCAAGCTGTTGCCATCGTCCTGCTTTTTGCGAAAAGCTGCTACGGGAATGCTGTCAGTATCGGCTAAAAGCTCAAAATTTTCTGGGAGTTGGGTGATAGAGTCGCTATGGCTCATCCAAACCTGGCTATTATCCTCAATATCTTTAAATAGGATGTCCTGCTTCTTAATCCTTAGTTGGGCACGACCGTATTCTCTTTTATTCGATTTTTCCACCTTACCGCCAAAGTTTTTGGCACTTAATTGGGCGCCATAACAAACGGTCAATACTGGGACCTTTTCTAAAATAGCCTTGATGTCAACATTGGGCGCTTCCTCCTCGTTTACACTAGCAGGGGAGCCACTTAGGATGACCCCTTTTAGACTAGGGTCAAACTGTATCGCATGGTGAAAAGGGGTGATTTCGCAATATACATTCGCTTCACGAACTGCCCTAGCTATAAGCTGGGTATATTGGCTACCAAAGTCGAGGATAAGGATTTTTTCAATCATGGGACGAAGTTAAGCAAAAAAAAATCCCCCCGAAAACTCGAGGGGATTTTGAAGTGTATAAGTTTAGTCCCGCTGAGCGGTATTAATTTCTTTTCTTAACAACAACAGCTTTAAGTGCAGTGTGTCTCGCTAACTTACTCTTTAAATTAGCCGCTTTATTTTTGTGGATAATTCCACGCTTTGCTAATTTGTCAATTTGAGAAATGATGTTAGGAAGCTTCTCGTCATATGCTTTTTGCTCTTCAACTGTTTTCAATTCACGAATAGCATTACGCGTAGTTTTACCGTAATAACGATTTCTGTCGCGACGTTTAGTTGCTTGTCTTACATCTTTTTTGGTAGCCGAATGATTTGCCATGTACTAATATTAATTTTCAGGAGGGCAAAGGTAAGGTACTTAAACAAATAATTAAAATTAAAATACAAAAAAAATAAAAATCAATATAACTATATGTAAATCAAATAGTTATATATGCTAGAGGACTGGTATTTTATTAAAAATAAAGGGAATTAAAATGGGAGGGTTCCTTGGGGGGAATTTTAGGGGTTTTAATACGGAAGCAAGTTCCGTTTTAGGGCAGTTCCATGCTAAACCTATTATCCAATTTTAGGGAGCCTTACTTGTTAAATTTATCCGCTAATTTTGGGCTCCTGCGAAAGCAAGGCCTTATATATGCACCAACAGATTCACCAACAAATAGCTGAAAATTTACTCGAGAACTACCAGGGGCAGGAGCCATTGGCTAATTATTTAAAAAAGTACTTTTCGGCAAATAAAAAACATGGTAGCAGAGATCGAAAAAGTATTTCCGCATTCTGTTATGCGCATTTTAGAGATGGAGAAATTATTTTTCCACTAGTTGAAAATGTATCCTCGGAAATAAATGTGAAACAATTTGTCGCTTCTCATCAGGAGCAACCTTTGTTGTTTATTCGGGTACGTCCTTGGCAAAGAGATAAGGTAATCCCTAAATTAATTGCGGCACAAATTACTTATCAGGAAATTACGCCCACCACTTTTGCTTTCGTTAATACTACTTCACTTCAAAATATTTTGGAATTAAATAAGGAAGTAGTGATTCAGGATTTAAACTCGCAAGCACTTGCTTCCTTACTTGCACTTGTTCCCACCAGTATCGATCAAGTATTAAATGTTTGGGATGCCTGTGCAGCCAGCGGTGGAAAATCTATTTTAATGTTTGATTATTTAGCGAACATTAAAATTCATGTTACAGACATTCGGGAATCTATTTTACATAATTGTGAAAAAAGATTGGCCGAAGCCGGAATTAGGCCTTCGTCGGTGCAAGTGGTGGATTTGGTTTATCCATTTGAAATAAAAAAACAATTCGATTTTATTTTTGCAGATGTGCCTTGTTCTGGAAGTGGTACTTGGGGTAGGACACCGGAACAATTAAAATATTTTAAGCAGGAACAACTTGCAAACTATACGGAGCTGCAAGGAAAAATCATTGAAAATTTAATTCCAGCCTTAAAACTGCATGGGCATTTATTATTCGCCACTTGTTCGGTTTATCAAAACGAAAATGAAAATAATATAGCTAAATTATTAGCTACTGGTAAGTTTAAGGTAGTGAAACAACAATACTTTAAAGGATATGATAAGCAAGCTGATACTTTGTTTGGCGCTTTACTTGAAAAAATCGCAGATTAATTGATTAGCGGATTGCGTTTAATACGCCGCTTTGTATAATACCGCCTGCAACTACATCATCTCCTTCGTAAAATACCGCGCTTTGTCCCGGTGCAATACTTTTTACATTTTCGTAAAATCTTGCTTGAAGACCATTGTCGTTATTGGATAAGGTACATAATGCACCCGCATCATGGTATCTAATTTTTGCCATCACATCCATGGATTCAGATAGATGATCATATTTTATCCAATTCAATTTTGCGACCATCATATCGTTTTTATCTAAGTCAGTTTCTTCACCAATCACAACTACATTATTCACTGGATCAATATCGGTCACATATACGGGATGCCCCATGGCCAATTCCAATCCCTTTCTTTGTCCAATCGTATAAAATGGATAGCCTTTATGTTTGCCTAATCTTTTTCCTTTGGTATCCACGAACCAACCGCCGTTCACTCTTTCTTCCAAACCATCTACGCGTCTTTTTAAAAATCCTCTATAATCATTATCAGGAACAAAGCAAATTTCATAGCTCTCACTTTTCTTTGCCAATTCAGGATAACCCATGTCAATCGCCATTTGCTTGATATCTTTTTTATGCATTCCGCCCAATGGTAAAATAGTGCGCTTTAGTAAATCCTGATCCACCCCCCATAATACATAGC
>JBEATG010000140.1:0-3036 GCA_041162035.1 Bacteroidota bacterium | reverse complement strand
CCCTACTTGTATTTGGCCTGCACAACAAGGAAATATTCCTGTGAAATTATTAAATACCATGCAACCGTCGGCTGCGGGTACAGTAATAAAAAAAGAAGCAGGAAGTACTGGCGTAAAAGCGGTGGCTGCGAAAGATGGTATTATCGCTATCAAAATTAAAAGCAGTAGGATGTTGTTGGCCTATGGATTTTTAAGAAAGATATTTGAAGTATTTGAAAAATACAAAACACCCATTGATATGATTACTACTTCTGAAGTAGCTGTATCAGTAACCATTGATAGCGATACGCATTTGAATGAGATTATTGCAGAGCTCAATAATATTGCTTCAGTAGAAGTGGAGCATGATCAAACCATTGTTTCTATTGTAGGAAATGAAATTGCAAAAACCGATGCGGTACTTACTAAATTATTTCAAGCCATTAACGAAATTCCAGTAACCATGGTTAGCTATGGAGGAAGCCCACATAATATTTCATTGCTTATTCCAAGCGAGCATAAAGTAAAAACTTTGCAGTTAATTAATAAGGGCTTGTTTAATTTATAAACAGTTTTTTATTTTATAATTTTGCACCTATTGTAAAGAAAAAACTGCGTCCATCAGCAGGTAATGCACCTGGCCCAGGATAACCACCAGCGCGTCTTGTAAAATATCTTACATCCCATACATTATTAATACCTGCTCTTAGCTGTATTATTTTAGAAAATTTATAACTAGCCGTTAAATCTGTGATTGAATAAGAGGGGATGCGTCCTGTATTTCCATTTGCACTTGCTGCAATTGTATTGTTTGCATCACTGAAAGAGGCACCCACAAAACTTAATTGAGCAGTTATTAGGATTTTTTTATACCCATAGCTAATACCTCCTCTGAAAATATCTTGAGGGGCGTTTTCTACTTTTTTATCTTTTGTATTGGCGTCTTTATGGTCAGCGCTATATCTAGCATCGGTATAAGCGTAGGAACTAAATAAAATGATGTCTGTATACACAGTATTAGAGAACGCCCTTGCAGGATTAAATTCAACATAAGTCTCTATTCCTTTACTAGCACTTGCTCCTACATTGGTAATGAGTCTGTAGCTAGTATTTGCGGAGCTAATGGTGCCCACGCGATTATTATATTTCAAATAAAATCCACTAATATCAAATTGAATATAATTTTTTACTTTACCCCTATAGCCAATATCAAAATTATAACCTTTGGCATCTTTTAATGCAGGGTCAATCAAATCCGTAGTGGGAGGTGCTTGTAAATTTGCAAATTGAATGGGCCTGTATGCCTGTGATAAATTTGCATACAATTCTGTACTATTTGTAATATGATATTCTGATCCAAGTCCAGCGAGTGTGAAATTTCTACCCCAGGTAATATTTTGTAAATTAATAGCTGTTCCCGAATTAGTTATTCCATTTCTTCCCTCAGAGGAACCTTCAAGCCATTCATATCTTATACCTGGAATTAAAAGTAGTTTATCAGAAATTCTAAAAACATTTTCAATAAATGCAGCTGCGTTAGACGACTCAAAATTTATATCTTTTGGGTAAATTCCTTTTATAGTGACATCATAGCCAGCACCTGTGCTGCCTATGCCATCTGCTAGTCTAAAGGTATTGCCTTTGTATAATCTTATACCTCCAGCAACTGTATTTTTAAATTTTCCAACTACATAATCACTTATTATTCTACTTTCAATACCGT
This sequence comes from Bacteroidota bacterium, assembly GCA_041162035.1. Taxonomy (GTDB): domain Bacteria; phylum Bacteroidota; class Bacteroidia; order Chitinophagales; family Chitinophagaceae; genus Sediminibacterium. Next base: position 1,334 of record JBEATG010000140.1, on the reverse strand, counting down.
AGTTTCTGTATTTATCTAAATTGACTAACCTATTATTAAATTGGTTGGTAGAAGCGTTGACACTATCTTTTATAGTAATAGATTGTAAGAAGCCTACACTATTGCGGTCGCCAATTGTTCCAAAAATGCTTGTATTCCAACGACTGTTTTTATTGATTTCGTATTGAAGTATGAAGGCGGGTGTCATCCATTTGATATCGAACCAGTTCCTAGCCCTGAAGCTTTGCCTTGCATCTTGTTTTATTTGTGCATCTGTTAAGCCTCCAGCTTGTTGGCTTCTTATATGGGAATACATTATTTCAAACCTGAGTGAAAATTTATTTGTAAAATTATAGGTCATGGAACCAAAGCCGGATTTTGTATAAAATTGACTATTATTTCTCCAGCCGTCACCATTTCTTTGATCATAAAATGAATAATAATGGAGTTTCCCGCGCTTTCCACCAATGGCGTTATAACTATTTAATAAGCCATTGCTTCCAATAGTTTGTTGTGTTTCAAACTCAACTGCTTTATTAATTTCACTTCCATTTTTTAAAATATAGTTAACCATTCCGCCGAATTGGGGCCCATATTGTAGAGCACCTTGCCCTCTAATAATTTCAATTCTTTGAATAGCCTGCATTTGAGGATTATAATAAGCTTCTGGGTAACCAAATGGATCTGCAGCTATATCATATCCATTTTGTCTAACATTAAATTCCCAGCTTCTATTGGGGCTTAAGCCCCTTGCTGCAATGCCAATTTGAATTCCACTAGGGTCACTTTCCCAAATATGAATACCTGGTACTTTTGCTAATACTTGGCGCATGACGTTATTTGAAGTATTCCCTTGCACATTTTCAAGAACAATCAAAGCATTCTTTTTACCTGCATAAATGCTTGTGCCTACAATTTCTGGTAGTTGTTGGTAGTCCGATTTACTATTTCTACCCACAACAGTTATATCCGGTAATCTCTTCCACGCTGCAGTATCTTTAATGGTATCCTGCGCATTCCCTTCTTGGGTTAAAGCAGCAATGAAAAGGAGGATAAAGCTTATTTTTCTATTCATACTAATTGAACAGCAAAAATAGAGTCCAATTAAATGGCTCATTTTTGAAATAAGGAAAACCCATTTATGTTATACGGAAAAAATAAAAAGGTCCCGATAAATCGAGACCTTTTTTTATATTTTATAAAATTTAGATAAATAGTGAATAAATCATCAGAGTATTATTTAACTAAATTTATATTTTATAAAATTTAGATAAATAGTGAATAAATCATCAGAGTGTTATTAATTTAATCCTATTTTAAAATATGGATTAAATAAATAGTAAAAAAATCTTAAG
>JBEATG010000107.1:0-18683 GCA_041162035.1 Bacteroidota bacterium | reverse complement strand
GTGATATTAGTACTGCTTCAGAAAATATCTATAATTCATTATTTGCAACAGCAGATAAAAAAAATATTAAAGGTACAGATCGTATTAATGCGGCCTGGCTTCAAAATAGTCCGCTTAAAATTATTGAAACCAAAACCGTTGAAGAATTATCCTCCGTTAAATATTGGATCGATTGTGGTGATGATGATTATTTATCGGTTGGAAATGCAAATTTACATATTGCATTGACCAATAAAAAAGTACCACATGAATTTAGGGTTCGAGATGGCGCACATAGTTGGACCTATTGGCGTACAGGTGTTATTGATGCATTATCTTTTATTGGGAATAGTTTTCATCAAAAATAATTTACCCCATTATGTCTATACAAGTTTTCATCACCGGCGGCACTTTTGATAAAGAATATAATGAACTTAACGGTAGCCTATATTTTAAAGAAACGCATTTACACGAAATGCTGGAATTAGGCCGCAGTAAACTTGACTTAGCCATTACTACATTAATGATGAAGGATAGTTTAGAATTCACAGATGATGACCGACAGCTCATTGCTGAAGCATGTTTAAAAACAAGCGCAGATAAAATTTTTATTACCCATGGCACAGATACCATGACTTTAACCGCAAGCTACCTTGCGAAACACTGTAATAATAAAACGATAGTATTAACGGGTGCAATGATCCCTTATAAATTTGGAAGTTCGGATGGATTATTTAATCTTGGCAGTGCATTGGCATTTGTACAAGTATTACCTACTGGGGTTTATATTGCAATGAATGGAAAAATTTTCGAGGCGAATAAAGTGCAGAAAAACAAGGAAAGGGGCGAATTTGAAGCATTATAATTATCAGCTATTTCAATCAATTTTTTTATGAAGTCATTATATATCATCGCTATTTGTTTAATTTCAATACAACCCGCTATGTCGCAAAAACAAACTCAAATCATTGCGCATCGAGGTGCGTGGAAAGAATTTGCATTGCCTGAGAATTCTATTGCCGCCTTGCAAAAAGCAATTGAACTAAAATGTTATGGTAGTGAGTTTGACGTTCGTCGCACCAAGGATGGTATATTAATAGTGAATCATGACCCTGTATATTTTGGCGATACTATCGAATTTCAGAATTACGCTGATTTAAATAAAATGAAATTAAGTAACGGCGAAAATTTGCCCACGCTTGAAAATTATTTTACTACTGGAACGCGCAACAACCCGCCTACCTTACTAATTTGCGAAATCAAAGAGGCATTAACAGGCGCGGATATTTCACAAAAAACAACGATAGAGACCCTTGCCCTTGCTGAAAAATTGGGCATTTCGGAAAAAATAATTTACATCAGTTTCGGATTTGAGGTAGTTAAAACCATCAAAAGATTACAACCGAATGCAATTGTACTTTATTTGGAAAATAATAAAACAATTAATGAAATTGTAAATGAAAAATTTAATGGCATCAACTACCATTTCAGTAATTTTATTAACGACCCGCAAATAAGTGCAGCTGCAAAACAAAATAATTTATTACTTGGAAGTTGGACCGTAAATCAAGTAGAAGACCTTAATAAATTAATAGCACAGGGCGTTGAATTTATAACGACTAATATGCCAGCACAATTTTCGGAACTCGTTTCAAAAAAATAAACGTCTAATCTCTATTTCGATTCCGTCTGATAATAATGATAATTAGGGCAATGATGCCAAAAATAATGGGTAAGCTCATTTTATATATTTACAAGTAATTTATTTTTTAGCGGGTAATGCGGCTATTAATTTTTTTAAGAACTCGTCAATCGAATCACCCTCAATCCATCTTACTACCACCACTAAATCATTCACTTCGTCCACATAAATTATATTGGTTCCATTACCCAAATGAGCATAGGCAGAAGCAGGTGCTGATGGATATAATTTTTTATCCGTATTTAAAAAATAATTCATAAACCCATATTCTGGATTCACGGATGTAGGAGTGGTCGCTTTTTTAAACCAACTGTTAGACAACAACTGTTTGCCTTGCCAATTGCCCTTGTGTAAGGTCAACAAACCAAACCTTGCCATATCATAGGCATTGATAAACATACCGCCGCCAAAGTGGCCACCACCACTCACCGACTGAACTGGCTTTCCATCTAACACGATCCAGGAAGTTTCATAGCCAGTCCATGACCAAGTATTACTGGCTCCAATAGGTTGCATGATATTTTCTCTAAGTACATCAGGTAGTGGTTGATGCCATACCGCTGTCATGGCAAGTGTTAATGCATTAACGCGGGTATCATTATATTTATAACTGGTTCCGGGCTCATTTCTTTTTCTTGTTAACCATTCTGCTGAATTTTCAGCCGGTCTATCTGCCCAATCTGGTTTGCCCCACAATTCTCCTTCCCAATCACTGGTTTGTCGAAGTAAGTGATCCCAACTAATTTTTTTATTATGTTCTGTAGCAAAAGGATGAATAAAATCTTTGATTGCCATTGGACTTTGATTAGGATTCATCAAAGTAGTATAAGGTTGGATGGGAGGCATATAGTTATATACCTTATCATCTAAGGAAGAAATTAATCCCTTATCAAGTGCCAATCCAACAATGCTAGATACCCAGCTTTTAGTGACACTATTACAAGTTTCAACAATAGTAGGATCCCCCCACTCAGCAATGATATACCCTTTATATATAATTAAACCGCTCAAACCGCCTCGATCCATCATGGGACCCACTGGGTCGCCAAACGGCTCTTTCGCATACTGCATAGCTTGGGTAATTCTGGCATTCCTCGGGAACTTAGACTCATGCTGCGTTGAGAATTGAATAGCCTCCTTAATTTTATTAGCATCAATTTTAAAAAATGCTGGTGTTTTTTTCTCCCAATTATTTGCCGCTGGAAAATAAGATGCTTCCTGTGCATGGGCAACAATGGCTGTGAAAATAAAAATGACAAATAATTTTATTCCTTTTTTTAACGCATTCATGTTTAAAATATTTTGGATCTGGGAATTTAAATTTATTGATTTGCTAGTTTAAATATTATTGATCAAAAGGTCAAACTAAAAATTCATGTTTTATTTTCAACTGGTCCTGTAAGTATTATTTTAATTGTGTGGTATCAACTCTTGTTGGTGTGTCCTTTCCTGAAATGATTGATTGCGCACTTTTAGCAATGGCTTTTACAATTTGTGTCATATTCGCAATATCCAAGGTTGAAAACTCATCACTTGGTTTATGATAGTTGGGTTCATTATCCATTTTGGAAGTACTGATGGTATGCGCGGGTACACCTAAGCGCGCCAATGTTGCATTATCTGATCTGTAAAATAAATTTTGATCCGTATAAGGGTCTGGGTAAAAATTAAAGTCAGTTCCTTCTAAATTCTTTTGAAGTATCGCACCCATATCTGTTTTTTCATACCCAGTGATATATGCACTATTTTTTCCCCACTTACTTTCGGTACCAATCATTTCAATATTAAACATCGCTTTTACCTGTAATGGGTCAAATTGTTTTGAAAAATATTGGGCGCCGAAACCACCTGATTCTTCAGCTGTAAATGCAGCAAACACTAACGTACGCTCATTATTAGCCAATGCTGAATAATATTTTGATAACATAATCATAGCAGTGGTTCCAGCAGCATCATCGTTTGCACCATTATAAATAGAATCACCATTGACAGCTCTTTTTCCGTTCACCCCTAAGTGATCATAGTGTCCAGAAAAAATAACGTACTCATTAGGCAATGATTTACCAGGAATGATACCCACTACATTTGAAAGTGATAATTTATCAACCTTATGCGTTGCTTGTAATTTATATTGTGTTGGTGCTTGATTTGTTAAAACAATAAAAATTGATTTTTGTTGCTCACTTAATCCAGATTTAAATTGCACCAATCTTCCAAAGTTTGCCCCCAAGGATTCATCTACTAATATTAAATAATTTTTATTGTTAGTCATATATTTTCTAACAGTTAAAAATAAATTGTCTTCCTTCGTTATTTTTACAACCTCATAGCCGCTTTTTTCATTAATGTCTACATTGGGTTCAGAAGTGATAGCAATAATATTTTTTGTGTCTATATTATTACCATCGAAATTTCCTGTTGCGGAAATAAATTTTGTACTAATTCTTGAAAAGCTTTGCAAATGACTAGCGCTATTTTTAAAAGTAGCTAAACCATTTTGTTTAAACTCATTGGCGATAAAATTTGCCGCCTTTTCAATTCCCGGAGTATAAATTTGTCTCCCCGCTAATTCATCTGAAGACAAATACTTTTCAATTCGCTCGGTTTCAGATTCATTAATAAATTGCGCTGCTTTTTGGCTGTGTAATAAATTAGTCACACTCACTAAACAAAAGGTTACAATTATAAAATGCTTGATCATATTAAAAAAAATTTAAATTAAATTATGCCTAAAGGTAATATCAAATGTTTTAATCCCATTTATTAGCGAATGCCTTTAGACATTTTTCTGAATAGCGATTGCCATTTAGAAAAAAAATGATTTTTTATAGCGGGAAATGGTAAAAGTTTGTAAATTGACATTGAATATTAATTTAGTTATGCCTGCAACCCCCATTTCAAGCAGTTTAGGATTAACCCCATATAAAGGGGCCTGGACCAAATTGACCACCAAACACCTTTTAAAAAGGGTGCTTTTTGGGGCAAAATCAAGCGAAATAGACTATTTCCTTAATAAAGGCATGGCGAAATCAGTCAGTGAGCTGTTGTCTCCTAATATTAATTATCCCAGTCCACCACTCAATGATTATAATACTGCAACAGTAATTGATCCAATGGTTCCAATGGGAAGTACCTGGATTAATAATATTACTGCCGATGGTACACTCAACAGCTATCGCCGTTCTACTTTTAAAAAGTGGCAGGTAGGGTCAATGGTGAATCAGGAAAAAAACATCACCGAAAAACTTTGCCTTTTTTGGGCGAACCATTTTAGTATTGAAGCCGATATTGTTTCCTATGGTAATTATGTTTTTAGTCATCACGACACCCTTCGAAAAAATTGCTTGGGTAATTTTAAACAACTCATTAAATTAATAACCATTGATGCAGGTATGTTGCGTTATTTAAATGGTTATTTAAATACCAAGACCGCGCCTGACGAAAACTACGCAAGAGAATTACAAGAATTATTTACTTTAGGAAAACATGCAGATGTTAAATATACAGAAGCCGATGTTAAAGCGGCCGCTAAGATTTTGACTGGGTGGCGCATTAACAGTGCATTTAGTGTGTATTTTGATGCAACAAAACACGATAGCACTAATAAACAGTTTTCATCTTATTATAATAATAAAATTATTGCTGGTAAAACAGCAGCGGCTGGCGCTACAGAAACGGATGATTTGATTAGTATGATTTTTGAACGTCCAGAGGTAGCAAAATTTATTTGTAGAAAAATTTATCAGTTTTTTGTTTACTACCATATTGATGATACAGTTGAAAATAATATCATTGCCCCACTTGCCGAACTATTCATAAAAAGTAATTTTGAAATCAAGCCTGTACTTGAAAAACTTTTTCAAAGCGAACATTTTTATGATCCCTTGTATATTGGTTGTCAAATTAAAAGTCCTATTGAGCATGTTGTAGGTTGTTTGCGTGAATACAATGTCAGCTTCCCTAATATGGTTACCGATTATGCAGATTCCTATTCTCTATTCAATAATATGGTAAGTCAAATGATTAACCTAGGTCAAAATCCATCGGATCCGCCCAATGTAGCTGGCTGGCCTGCGTATTATCAAGTACCTGAATTTTATGAATTATGGATTAACGCAGATACATTACCCAAGCGAAATAAATTTACCGACTTAATGGTGGAATCAGGCTATACTAGAAATGGGAAAAAAGTAGTTATTGATACCATCGCTTTTGCAAAAAATATTTGCGCAACGCCTAACGATCCCAATATTTTAATGGATGCATTGTTTGCAAACTTAGTTTCAACGGATGTTTCTGCGACGTTAAAAGTAAATTTAAAAAAGCAAATTTTATTAAGTGGTCAACTGAGCGACCATTACTGGACAGATGCTTGGAATGCATATCAAGCGAGTGCTACAACGATCAATTTTAATATTGTGAATGTGCGACTCAAGGCCCTATTAAAATATATTATGAACCTGCCCGAATACCAATTGCAATAAATGAAAAGACGCAATTTTATACGAAATAGTGTTGCGCTTATGGCGCCGACTGTCATTGGTGGCAATCCCATACATATACTAACACAACACCCTATTATACAACCCGAATTATTGGCTAGTGTAAACAATGATCGTGTGTTAGTGATTATACAATTAAGTGGCGGTAATGATGGATTAAACACCGTTATTCCTATAGGTGATTATAGTAAATATTATAATGCACGAACCAATATCGCCATTCCTGAAAAAAAGATTTTATCATTAACTGGCAACAGTGCAACTGGCTTAAATCCAGCGATGACCGCCTTCCGAAATTTATTTAATGAGGGGAAATTAAATATTGTTCAATCGGTGGGATACCCTCAGCCGAGCTTCTCTCATTTTAGGGCCACCGATATCTGGATGAGTGGGTCGGATAGCACACAATATTTGAATACTGGTTGGGCGGGCAGATATTTAGATAACGAATACCCTAATTATCCTGAGGCTTATCCTAGTGATCAAAATCCAGACCCATTAGCAATACAAATTGGATCTATTACCTCCCTTACCTGTCAAGGGCCAGTAGTGAATATGGGGGTGAGTATTTCTAACCCTGCTTCCTATTATAATTTAATTGATAACATAGATGATGTGGTACCGAATACCAATGGTGGTTATGAATTAAGTTTTGTTAGGCGCATTGCAAAGCAAACCAATAAATACGCCATTCGAATCAAAGCGGCTTCGGATAGTATTAAGCAACAAGTCACTTACCCTAATAATTCATTAGCTTCTCAATTAAAAATTGTTGCTAGGTTAATTAAAGGGGGGTTAAAGACTAAAGTTTACATGGTTAATTATGGTGGTTTTGATACGCATGCTGGTCAAACCAATTCCATAGATACAACCATTGGACCGCATGCAACATTATTAAATGCAGTTTCAGAAGCAGTGAATGCATTTCAAAACGATATTAAAGGTCTTGAAATTGATGATAGAGTTATTGGAATGACCTATTCTGAATTTGGCCGACGCACAAAATCAAATGCAAGTGGCGGAACAGATCATGGTGCAGCAGCCCCATTATTCCTATTTGGAAAAAATGTTCGCGGTGGGGTATTTGGAAAAAATCCCGATTTGCCTATAACTGCTACTACAAATGATAACATACCTTATCAAACTGATTTTAGAAGTATTTATAATTCAATACTAACAAATTGGTTTTGTGTGAATGAAACCGACAACATGCAAGTCATGTTAAAGAAATATCCAACTTTACCGCTTTTTAACGCAAGTGTTTGTGGGGTAGCAATGGAAAATTCAACTTTTGCAGGCAATACCATGATTAGCAATTACCCAAATCCATTTAGCGCTCAAACCAGAATTGAATTCAAAACCGCAGGAGGTGCAACTTTAGTTCAATTGTTAGATACCTCGGGAACCGTAATTAAAATATTGGTAGACATGAGTTACCCTTATGCAGGTATGAATAGTGTTACCTTATTTGGTAGCAACTTACCTGCCGGTGTTTACTATCTGCGTTTACAAAATGGCATAAATCAATATGTCAAAACTATCATAAAGATGTAGTGAATTATTCGGATGATTGAATTGTTTGCTTAATTTCACAATAACAATGCAATCAGATCAAGAATTAATATTACAATTTCAACAATCCAATCAAAGGGAGCAAAACTTTACGCAATTGGTAAAAAAACACCAGGCGAAAGTGTATCATCAAATAAAACGAATGGTCAATGATCATAATGATGCTGATGATATTGCGCAAATGGTCTGGATCAAAATATGGAATAAGTTAGATGGATTCAAAATGGAGAGCGAGTTTAGTACTTGGCTATTTCGCATTGCCTATAATGAGACCCTTAACTTTATTGCAAAACAAAAAAGACAGGGTACCAATACGTTTTCCACTGACATTTTAGACTACGAAAACACGGCTAGTCATACCGATGCACCAAAAAGCAGTGAAATTCAAATAAAACTTGACCAAGGCATTACGCAACTACCTGAAAAACAGAAATTTGTGTTTATGTTACGCTATTTTGAGGAGTTAAATTATGAAAAAATAGCAAGTATCACGGGTACCACTGTAGGGGGTGCAAAAGCCAATTATCATCAAGCGATAAAGAAATTAGAAGAATTTTTAAAGAAAAGTTAAACCTACTTATTAATCAATTGTCATAATAACAGCATGGAACAAAAAAAGATAGATACTGCACTGGTGGACGACAAATTAATGGTTGAACAGCTTTTTTCAAAAGAGGCGTTGGTAAACTATGACAAGTCGGCATTAGAAGTACCTGCCTCCTATTTTGAAGCATTTCCTGAAAAAATACAACAACGAATTGCAAATAATAAGCCAAAAGTATTTTTTCTTACCCCGCTTGGAAAAATGGCCATTGCAGCAATTTTTATATTTGTAGTTTCTAGTACTTTCATTTTTTTAAACAGTAGTGTAGATAAAAATTTAACACTTTCAGCAATCAGCATTCAGGATTTTTCAAATGATGAAATTGAAGCTTATGTAGATGCAAACGAATGGTTGGCTGACATTGACTGGCATTCAGAAGCATTTAAGCCAGATACAGAAGTTGAACAATTTTATAAAGATTCGATTGACTAAATAATTTTCGAAAATAAAATATATAAATAATAATTTATGAAATATCTATTTTACAGTTTAGCGTTAAGTATGGTGATGATTACAGCTAATGCACAAAGACCGCCAGAAAAAAGACACCGCCCCAATGAGCATTCAGAACATAATGACGACAAAAAAGGACCGGGCAGACCTAGTAAAGCAAACATTGAAATGTTCAAAACCAAATTTATAACAGATCAATTAGCACTTACACTGCAAGAGGCAGAAGCTTTTTGGCCAGTATATAATGAATATAAAAATGGCATGCGTGCTATTTACAAAGAAAAAAAGGAAAACGAAATTGAGTTACAAGAAGCTATGTTAACAGTAAGAAAAAAATTAGCTACTGCACTTAAACCAATTTTAAAATCAGATACAAGAATTAATGACGCTTTAAAAGTGGAAAAAGAATTTCTAAAAAAGGCGAAAAATGAAATGTCGCGTCGTCGTCAAGGTCCACCTCCACCACCAAGAAGAGATTAAAAAATAGCAAAGTTTTGATGTCACAATACGAATAAGCCCTATCCTGATTTTTCAGGATGGGCTTTTTTAATTTTCGCAGGTTTCACCATCGCAACAAGGTGAAATATTGGTTCCACAAATACTACATTGGTAATGGCCATGGACCATCACAGGTTCGGTTTCTTGGGAACAAATTGGACAAATTTGAATAGCCATAATTTTTACTTAAATTTATAAAATAAACTGATAGAATAATCAATAATTAAATTGTTCTGTTGGTAATATTTCGCCTTCAAAAAAATGATTTTAAGGCAAAAAATAATACAATACACCTAGCCTAATTTGCATATATCCTAAAAGCTACATTATGAAATTAAAAAATTTATTCTTTTCACTTATTTTTTCAATATTACATATGTCAAAATCTTCAGCCCAATATCTGCCTTTGTATAAAAACATACCTAATTATATTGATACCATTAATGAGGAAGTCATTACGCATGATGGTATTTTACGCATAGGGAAAGTGTCCATACCTGGTTATCAATATTTTAGAGCCGCCAATGATAATATTAAAAGACCCTGTGTGATCATTTGTCCAGGGGGTGGCTATGGTATATTAGCTGCATCCCACGAGGGAACGGACGTGGCAACTTTTTTTAATACGATTGGTGTTAATGCAATCGTATTAAAATATCGAATCCCGAGTAAAGCCCATCAAGTAAATAAATCAATTGCGCCATTACAGGATGCCCAACAAGCAATGTATATGGCTAGAACTAACGCAAATGAATGGGGCATTGACGCAAATAAAATTGGTATCATGGGGTTTTCCGCAGGCGGACACCTTGCATCAACAGCGGCTACCCATTATGAAGATGTTAAAGTGACCAATCCAGTAAATATTTCCTACCGCCCCGATTTTCAAATTTTAATTTATCCAGTAATTTCCTTTGCTAGTTATGGTCATAAAGGATCTAGAGATAATTTAATTGGACCCGTTATTAGTGAAGATCAGGTGCATTATTTTAGCAATGAAGAACATATCAACAAAAGCGCACCTCCTGCGTTTTTAGTACATGCGAAGGATGATGAATCTGTTCCAGTTGCAAATTCAATTAATTATTACAAACAGCTACAAGAAAATCAAGTTGCTTCTGAATTATATCTTTTTGAAAAAGGAGGACATGGATTTGGAATGAAAAATAAAACCAGCGATATTTTCTGGCCGAAATTGATGCATGAATGGTTGATCAAAAATGATATTATCAATCAATAGCAAAAAAATACGCATCAAAAATTGATGCGTATTTTTTTGGTAAAAGCGTATCCCCTTTATTTTTTTACCTCGCTTCCTTTCCAACCATAAAATGCGACTATCATAAAAGCAACCATCGGAACGATATAGCCCATTTGAATATTTCCTGTTTGATCAGAGATGAGTCCAAATATTCTTGGTAATACTGCACCGCCAACGATTGCCATGATAATTAAGCTACTGCCCATTTCGGTATCGGAACCTAAGTCCTTAATGCCTAAAGAAAAAATAGTCGGAAACATGACTGACATAAAAAAGGACATACCAATTAACGCATAAATAGTGATGATGCCATGTGAAAATATGGCAACAATACAAAGCAGCGTAGCCAATAACCCATAGACAGTTAATAATTTATTGGGTGTGAAATAATTCATTAAAAAAGTACCTGTAAAGCGGCCTATTAAAAATGCCAATGCAGCAAAACTTAAATAATCGGCTGCTTGAATTTGATCAATGGCAGCAGATTCTGTGGCAAATAAAATAAACAAACTAAATACACAAACCTGTGCACCCACATAAAAAAATTGGGTAATCACTGCCCATTTTAAATGGGAATGCTTAAAGGTGCCCAAAACAGTTGCTTTTTCGCCGCCAACTTTTTTAGTTCTGATATCAGGTAATTTTACCAAATAAAACAAAACTGCAATAATTATTAAAACAATACCCAGAATGGTATAGGGTGTTTTAACCGTATATGCTTCCGATGCCAATGCCGCTTGCCTCACTGATTCACTCATGGCACTTAATTCAGCATCCGAATTTCCCTTCGTTAAAATTACCCTCGCACCAATAGCTGGGGCTAAAAATGCAGCTAGGCCATTAAATGATTGTGCTAAGTTTAAACGCTGGGTGGAAGAACTTGGATCCCCTAAAGCGGATGCATAAGGGTTCGCAGCCGTTTCCAGTATGGTTAACCCTGAAGCAATAACAAAGGAAGCAAACAAAAAATATAGATAAGACTGATTGTTAGCAGCTGGTACAAATAAGAATGCGCCCACTGCAAATAAGAGTAGCCCTATGATAATCCCGGTTTTATATCCTAGTCTTTTCATCACCATACCTGCAGGTAAGGCCATAAAAAAATAGGCGATATATACCGCCGAATCCACCAAAGTAGATTGGGTAGTGGTTAAAGTAAATGACTTTTTTAGATGGGGAATTAAAATGGGAACTAGGTTATTAGCAAAGCCCCATAAAAAAAATAAACAAGTGATTAATATAAATGGAATTAAATGTTTTGTTGTTTTTTCTGATGTCATAAGTTGATCAATTATAACTAAATATAATTCAAGCATCACTAATAAACAAAATTATATATAATCAAATACTAAAATAATTTGTACCTTAACAACTCATTTTAAAAGATTTATAATTATTAAATGCTATTTATGAAAAAAGGATACTTATTAGGCTTGGTTTTATTGGTCGTATTTCAATTATCGGCAAATGCGCAATCAACACCGAGGGAATTCTATTTAATTAAAATATATCACTGCACTACACAAAGTCAATTAAATCATATTGACGATTATTTAGAAAAAACGTATTTGCCTTTTTTACATAATAATGGAATAAGTAAAGTAGGCGTGTTTGCGCCCATCATGAATGACACCAGTGCTGACAAGCGAATATTTGTTTGGGTACCATTAAAAGACTTAAACCAACTGGATGCCTTAGATCAAGTTTACGAAAAAATGAATCCATTTGGTGACGACGCTTTGATTCATTTGGATAACAAAGACAGTAGTTTGCCCTATACGCGTATAGAAAGTATTTTAACAAAGGCGTTTAAACTACAACCACAATTTGAAAAGTCTTCAAATTTAGTCAAATCAAGCAATCGCGTTTTTGAATATCGTAGTTATGAAAGCCCTACCGAGGAAATGCATCTACGAAAAATTAATATGTTTAATGAAGGTCAGGAAATTGAAATATTCAAAAACTTAAACTTTAATGCAATATTTTATTCAAAGGCCTTGGTTGGCGCTAGGACACCTAATTTAATTTATATGACTAGCTTCAATGATATGGATGACCGCAATGCACATTGGGAAGCGTTTAAGCAGGATCCAACTTGGAAAAAAATATCAGTAGCTAAAGAATATTTAAAAATCGTAAATAGAAATGAAACTATTTTAATGAGGGCTAAAGAATACGCTGATTTTTAATGCCGCTCTCGTAGTTTTTTTATTTCAATTCATGGAGGTTGCATATGTTTTAGCAATGGTTAATTAATTTACGATTGTTAAGTGGTACTCTTGAATTAATGCAGGATTTTCAGGGGTCAAAGTGAATGCTAATCTAACTTTTCCTTTTTCACAATCAATGATACAATAGCCTCTTAATTGATTTTCAGGAATCATCGTATTCACTTTAATAATGTTACCCATTTTTTTAAAAATGGCATCCGCTGAATTTTTTAAATCTTCAATGGGGTAATCTTCAAAGAAGTTTTCAGCAAAAATCGGGGTTGATTGATCCCAATGCGTAATTATTTTTGCCAATTGCGTTTGTCTTTCCATTAAAACATTGGAAACCTTAATAAGCCTTGGTTTTAATTGTGCTAATTGAATAAGGGTATCTAATACAATCAGATTAATTCTTGAGGTGGGTGCATAAGTTACATTCGCAAATAATATAACGCCAATGCCATATTCAGGTAAAAAGCGCCAATTGGATCCAAATCCAGGCAAGCCGCCACTATGCCCAACACTCTTTTTCGTTTCTTCATCTATCGTCCAATTCAATCCATAGCTATAACTACTTGTAGTGGCCATTTTTTTTCCGCTCGGAAAAATTGTATTTGGATTTAATCCAATAAAAAATGCGGGTTGGTGCATCTCTCTGAGGCTACTCCTTTTAATAGGAAAGGTTTCCGCGTCATCTCGAGCAGGCCAGGCATCCTCATGTAATGCAACATATTTACTAAACATATCAATGGAAGTAATCATGCCGCCCATCGCACCATAAATACCATTTTTTAATGGTTGTTCAATTCGCCATTGATCATTGATATAACGATAACCATTCGCAAATAAATTCTTAGGAACATCTGTGTATTCAAAACTTGTCCCCTGCATTGACAAAGGCGCTAAAATATTTTTTGCAATATAAGTGTCATAAGCCAAGCCAGATACTTTATGAATAATATAACCTAGCATCGCAAATCCCAGATTACTATACTCATATTCCAAGCCTGCAGTATTCGATAAAGACAATTGATTTTTGATTAATGCAACTAAATCTTCTTCTGTATCCGCCAGTTGTCGATCCCCCCAAGGATTATCTTCAGGAAAACCTGCGCTATGCGTCATCAAATGTCGAATAGTCATCAATGGTGCATCTTTCGTAAGTCCTTGTCCTTTTAACGCTGGTATATATTTTTCAACTGCATCGTCTAATTGCAGTTTGCCTTCATCTCGTAGTTTTAAAATGGCTAAAGCGGTAAAACTTTTTGACATAGAAGCAATACGGAACATGGAAGTAGAAGAAGCTGGTATTTTTTCTTCCAAATTAGCATAGCCCCCATTTCCTTTATATACCAGTTGCCCATCTGCTACAATGCCAAAGGCATAACCAGGAAAATGATTTTTAAGCGCGTATGCTTTATATAATTCTTCGATAATCGGAAATGTTTTTGCAATACGTTCATTTCGAGTAGCATCTTGGTAAGATGATTTTACATCCGACTTAGCTACTTGCGCGTTCAAAATAAAGCCATTGACTATTAAAATAAGCGTCAGGCAAGAACGAAAGTGATATTTCATAAAAAACAATTTCTCTAATTTAAAACTTATTTCCTTAGCGCATTACCTTTTATAAAAAAACAGGGCTGCAAGTAGGTAGATTAGTACTTATTTATTAATTTCCTAACACAAATTTATACTATGCGTAAACACATTTTACTTATTATCCTATTCCTACCCTTTTTGGCCATTAGTCAGCAAAAGGCAAATTATTTTTTAGCCGCCAGGTTCGCCCCTAAAAAATTAGACAAAATGATTTTTTCAATGTCTATTGATCCGCATTGGCTAAAATTATCCAATAAATTTTGGTACACGTATGAAACGAGTGAAGGCAAACAATGGAATATAGTGGACCCTGTGAAGGGAGAAAAAAGAGCAATGTTTAATAGAGACAAAATTGCTGCCGAACTTACTAAAATTATCAAGGATCCATTTGATGGTCAGCATTTACCTATTGATTCTTTAAAATTCATCAAGGATGAAAATTG
The DNA here is from genome assembly GCA_041162035.1 of Bacteroidota bacterium. Lineage (GTDB taxonomy): Bacteria > Bacteroidota > Bacteroidia > Chitinophagales > Chitinophagaceae > Sediminibacterium. The sequence continues at coordinate 3,857 of JBEATG010000107.1, read as the reverse complement.
GATTCAGTTTGAGGTAAAAAGTACCATCGAAATAAATAAAGATGCCGTAGTAAAGAAAGATGCGAAACCGGAAAAAATTAAAAAAACATTTTATTTTGAATACAACCTTTTAACAGAACAGCTCAATGAATTGGTTGGATTTAAAAAACCTAAACGCAAGCCAAGCTGGGCAAACATTTCACCCGATGAAAAAATAGTGGTATTTGGCAGAAATTATAATTTGTTTTATATGGACAAAGAAAATTTCAACAAAGCTATTTTAAATGACGAGGACAGTACAATTGTTGAACATGCTATTACTAAAGATGGCATTCAAAATTATAGCTGGCATAGCGAAAGCGCTTATGGTGGTGGTGGAGAAACCAATGTTGACGTAGAAAAAAATAAAAATAAAAGAAAACCGGTGTATGGTTTATGGAGTGAAAATAGCAAACATCTCGCAATCACTAAAGTGGATAATCGCAAAGTAAAAGATTTATGGGTACTCAATAGTATTGCTGAACCAAGACCTACATTAGAAACTTATAAGTATTGGATGCCGGGTGAAAAAGAAGCACCGATGGATCATTTGATGATTGTTGATATGGCCGCTTTTAGCTACAAGGAAATTGATGTATCCTTATTTAAGGATCAAGATGTTGCCGTTTGGAATAAAACAGCCAATGTGAATGCAAGAGACGATGAACACAGACCAAATATATGGTTAGGCACCAATGATCAGCTTTATTTAGCGCGCACCAGTCGTGATTTGAAAAAAATTGATCAATGTGTAGTTGATATCAACACGGGTGTCGTAAAAACATTAATTGAAGAAAGTTTAAATACTTATGTTGAAATTAAAAAACCAGGATTGGTTAAGAATGGCGAAGAAATAATTGAATGGAGCGAACGTGATGGCTGGGCGCACTTGTATTTACACGACAAAGAGGGAAAAGTAAAAAATCAAATCACCCAAGGTCCTTGGCATATTGAAGATGTGGTATCCATTGATGAAGATAAAAGAGTGGTCTACTTTTCGGCAAACGGCCGTGAAAATATCAACGGCAACACTAAGGAAGATCCTTACTATTTACATTTATACAAAGTCAACTTTGATGGCACAGGTTTACAATTACTGAACCCTGGAAATTTTGACAATAACTTTAGCATGAACGACAAGAAAAATTATTTCGTTAATAATTCTTCTCGTGTTAATTCAACACCGGTTTCCGTATTATATTCGGCAGAGGGAAAAAAATTGATGGATTTAGAAACTGCTGATTTAACTTCTTTATTTGCAGCAGGGTATAAATTTCCAGAAACATTTAAAGTAAAAGCGGACGATGGCATTACTGATATTTTTGGTGTCATGTATAAACCTTATGATTTTGATAGCACTAAAAAGTATCCCATTATTGAATATGTGTATCCTGGACCTCAAACTGAATCAGTTAATAAAAGTTTTAGTAAGGGAATGGATCGTATTGATCGTTTGGCGCAATTGGGATTTGTGGTGGTAACCATTGGAAACAGAGGCGGACATCCTGCGCGCAGTAAGTGGTATCACAATTATGGATATGGCAATTTAAGAGATTACGGATTGGCCGATAAAAAAGCAGCTGTTGAACAATTAGCTGACCGATTTACGTTTATTGATCGTGATAAAGTGGGTATTCACGGCCATAGTGGTGGCGGTTTTATGAGTACCGCAGCTATGTTTGCTTATCCTGATATTTTTAAAGTAGCAGTAAGTAATGCTGGTAATCATGACAATAGTGTTTACAATAGATGGTGGAGCGAAAAACACAATGGAGTGAAAGAAAATATTTCTGATAAAGGAGATACTACTTTTTCTTATATGATTGATAAAAATCCAGACATCGCAAAAAATTTAAAAGGAAAACTATTATTGATTCACGGAGAAATTGATAATAACGTTCATCCTGCAAATACCATTCGCGTGGTGAATGCTTTAATCAAAGCCAATAAGCGTTTTGACATGTTAATTTTACCAACACAACGACATGGCTTTGGAGATATGAGTGAATATTGGTTCTGGAAAACAGCTGATTACTTTTCAAAATATTTATTGGGAGATAATACGGAAAGGTCTGTTGATATTGAGGAATTGAATAAAGAAATTGAAAGAAAAAAATAAGTAAGCATCGTGTCGTCCTAAATAAGCGATACGGGGGATTCCTGTTCCTAATTTTGCACAAATAGGAACAGGATTAATGAGTGGCTTTGTTATTTTAGCAAGTGCCTTATTAGGTACTTGGACCTATGGTTTTTTTCAAGAAAAATTACCGCACTAAAATATATTTTACAAAAAGTAATCTAAGTGATAAAAGGAGGATAACGCACATCCCGATTAAACATAGTATGTGTATCAGTTCAATTCTTCCTCCTTGCCCATTCATAATCCCCCATAATGCCCAGGCGATAACTAAGGGTGCTGCAATAGAGTCGTAGAAAAACGAAAAACAAAACGCAAGCACAATTGCAATAGCAATCATAATAACAGCCCAATATTCAGGAGCTAGTCCCCAACCGCTCCATTGCAAATTAACCAATAAAGCTGCAAAATTGGCAATCATGGCAACACTGATCCATCCAATATAAACAGTGAACGGGGCAATAATAAAAATACGATGTATTAATTTGATATCATTTGAAAGGCTTCGGGTGTAAATAAATATCTGAATTAACACCAACAAAAATGCAATCATGACAACGACACTTGTAAATATTTGTAAATAATGCCAAGCGAGAATCCAAGATATATTTAAAACAGAAGTAGCCCAATACCATGGTGTAATTTGATCTAAATATTTTTTAATGAATGGAAAATTTTTTTGCTTAAAGGAAAAATAAGTGTGGGTAATTGAATAGCATAATAAAAATAAATAAATCAGGCCCCAAATTGAAAATGTAAAACCAGCAGGCACAAAATAGTTCGGATAAAAAGCGGAAATTTGACCTGTGTTGTATCCATTAATTGGCAAAATGCTTGCTAGTGCATTAACCGTAACAACTCCTATAAATAAAAGCCAATTAATTAATGTTTTCATAAAAGCAAGTTGAGTTGACCAATGATTAAAGCGAAAATATTTTATTCATCAAAACCCATTTTTCACCAGGATTCACATTAGGTAAGGCTTGTTGATAATCCCACAATAATTTTTCCCATTGTACCACAATGTCATTGGAGGCATCCATGGCCGCTTTTTTCTCAAAACTAAAGTCATCCCCAGCCTCCATAATCATAAATAAACGATTGGATACCCTATATATATCCATCACATGAATATCGGCATCTTTAATTGATTGAATGATTTCAGGCCATACGGATTTATGGTATTCCTCATAAGCAGCAATAGCAATAGGATCGTCCTTTAAATCAACTGCAAAACAATATCTAACCATGATTCGAAATTTTATATATGATGCCCAAATGTAATTTTAATATTATAAATATAAACTATTTATTAGCACCATAAACAAAGGCTTCCATAACCCTCATTGATTGTAGCGCATCCATTGCGGAACAAGGATTTACACCATTACCTAAAAAATAGGAAACCACCTGGTCAATTAAGTTTTGTTGGTTGTGCATAGGAGGATCAAAATGAATAATCTCTTCTACTCCATTTTTTTCAATGGTTATATCATTACCAAATACGGGAAATGAAATTTGACCATATTCCCCTATAATTTCAAAAACATCTTTTTCCAATTCCGCTGCCACCGTAAAATCCCATTCGCCATTAAATACAATATCATTATTAAGCTGCATGGTTCCTTTTACGCTGTCTTCAGCCGGATACAATCCAGCCTTATTTTCGGATTTGCCATGATAACTTAAGGCATCCCCAAAG
>JBEATG010000075.1:0-3762 GCA_041162035.1 Bacteroidota bacterium | reverse complement strand
CCTTATTATGGCGACAAGGGGTATGCGCCGAATAAATATCCATTAAGTACTTATGCAGCTATGATCAGTTTCTTGGACGAACAGGTGGGTATTATCATGCGTAAGATAAAGGCATTAGGATTGGATGAAAATACCATTATTATGTTTTCAAGCGATAATGGGGCCACTTTTTCAGCAGGGGTGGATTCAAAGTTCTTTAATAGTGTAAGTGGCTTCAGAGGTCTTAAAATGGAAGTTTATGAGGGTGGTATTCGTGTTCCCTTTATTGCAAGATGGCCTGGTAAAATAAAAGAGAATACGACTTCTGATTTGTTATCAGTACAATATGATATTATGCCCACCTTGGCCGATTTAACAGGGAAGCCATTGAAGGATATGGATGGGGTTTCCATTTTGCCCACTTTATTAAGTAAGCAAGTGCCTCAAACAAAACATGAATTCATGTATTTTGAATATCCAGAAAATGGGGGGCAAATTGCCGTGCGATTAGGCAACTGGAAGGGCGTTCAAATGAATGTTCGAAAAAATCCATTAGGAAATTGGGAGTTATATGATATAGGGAAGGATCCATTTGAAAAAAATAATGTTGCAATAGTATACCCCGCAATCATTTCGCAAATGAAATTAATTGCTAAGCAGCAACACATGCACCCACAAGTATTGGATTGGGAATTTATCGATCCTAAAATTAAAAAGGCAAATTCAAATTAAAAAAAACACCCTCCGCTTGCGCAAAGGGTGTTTGAAATATTAGTTTGTCAACAGAAACTCAGTGGACTTAATTTAAAGCGTAATGTATCTAAACTTAATTAATCGTTTGCTCTGTAATTTTTCCAGTTACTTTATTTTTTAGGATTAACTTTTTCGCTCCATAGTGGGTCATTTCTTCCTTCACTAAATAATGATCAGCATCATATTCAACTAAATGACTTTCCTTGGTTAATCCGGTTTTTCCTCTCCAAATATCTAATTGAACAGGCTCCCATAATTTTGTTTTCGCTGATTTGTATGCAGCATCTAAAATTGCATTCACCACATACCCATCATAAAAAGTTTCTTTTGGCGCAACCCCTTTTTCCATAGCGTTAAACATATCCATAAACATATGGTTGTATCCAAGTTCATTAAGTTCATCACCCACAGGGAATAACCAGCCACTATTGCTTTCAGACTTTTCTGAAATATAATCACCGCCTTTACCAGTAGTGAACATTTCAAATCCTGTTCTTAAAAAACTATTAATCCAAATAGTACCTTCTGTACCCATCACTTCATCTCTTAAGTCCAAGCCACCCCTGAAGGTCCAGCTTACTTCAAATTGTCCGATAGCACCGTTTTCATATTTCACCAAACCAATCGCATGATCTTCGGCGTCAATAGGTTTTACTTGCGTATCTGCCCAGCACATTACTTCAATGGGTTTGATATCCTTACCAATATAACTACGTGAAATTTCAACGCAATGACATCCTAAATCTAAAATACATCCACCGCCTGCTTGCTCAATATCCCAAAACCAATCACTATGTGGGCCAGGGTGGGTTTCACGTGACTTCGCCCATAAAATACGTCCTACAGCACCTTCTTTAACGCTTTGTTGCGCTTTAATAAATTTAGGAGTATAAACTAAGTCCTCTAGGTAGCCATTAAAAATACCCGCTTCTTCCACAGCAATCAGCATACGCTTTGCCTCATCACTATTACGGCCTAATGGCTTGGTAGTCATTACTGCTTTTTTATGTTTGCAACAAAGCATCACCGCAATTTCATGAATATTATTTGGAAGGGCAATACATACCACATCCACATCAGGATGGCTAATGGCTGCTTCCATATCGGTGGTCCAATGCGCACAGTTATAATCGGCAGCAAATTTTGTAGCCGACTCCTCGCGTCGCGCATAAATACTTACCACTTTGTCCTTACTACGGTAACCTTGTAAAGCATCGGCATAAAACCTGCCAATAAATCCTGCTCCTAACATCGCAATTCTCATCTTAAATTGTTTTTATATTTTAAAATTTTGTTACTTTTTTAAACGCTATGAAATCTTTAAACTCATTTAAATCTTTTAACACTATTCACTTAACTAATTTGTAAATCCTATAAATTAGTTAGCAACGCTTGTTTCCTTCTTCTCATTAAAAAATAAAATAAAAGCAATTAATACCGCGCCGGCGATAGCTGCAGGGATTAACCAAATGGTTGTCCAATTGTGTTGCACTGCACCTGAAACTGCATCCGTTATTTTATTTTGATCCACTACGTAGCCACTGTATTTGGTTCCTATAAACATCCCTACGCCATAGGTGGCAAAGGTAAATAATCCTTGTGCAGCATTTTTAATTTTTTCTCCTGCTTTTTTCTCGGTATACATATAGCCTGTGACAAAAAAGAAGTCATAACATATGCCATGTAAAATAATGCCTGCATATAACATCCAACTTGAATCCATGTTGCCATAAGCAAAAAATACATAACGCAATAACCATGCAGTGACACCTAATATCAACATATTTTTTACACCAATGCGATTAAACATAAACGGAATCGCTAAAATAAATATGGCTTCAGATACCTGACCTAGCGTCATTTTACCTGCTGCGTTTTGCAATCCAATTTCATTTAAAAATGGATTAGCAAATCCATAATAAAAAGATAAGGGGATACATATTAAAATAGCTGAAATGAAAAAGATAAAGAAGGACCTTGTTTTAAATAACACAAATGCGTCTGTTCCTAAAATAGCTAAAGCATTTGCTTTTTCACCTTTCCCTTTAGGCGGTGTATTAGGTAATGCGAAACTCAATAAACCTAGCACAATAGATACGCCAGCAGCCACTTGAAATGTGCCCGCTGTTTTTTCGATACCTAATTGACTGATGATTAATCCAGCTGCTATCCAACCCAATGTTCCAAATACACGTATCCAAGGAAATTGTTTTCCTGCATCGGTCATTTGTGCAAATGCCACACTATTACTTAGTGCAATGGTAGGCATGTATAATAAGGAGTAAACTAGTATAACCCAATAAAAACTATCATTATTTACTTGTGTTGCATAATAAAGTAGGGCAGCACCTAACAAATGTAGTACACCCATAATTTTTTGAGCTGCAAAAAAACGATCTGCAATCATCCCCACAAAAAACGGACTTATGATAGTTGCAATCGCACCTGCGCTATACGCAGCACCAATATTCATTCCCGATGACTTTAATACCTCGCCCATATAAGTTCCCATGGTAACATACCATGCGCCCCAGATATAATATTGTAAAAACATCATGGAAGATAATAAGACACTGATTTTTGTTTTCATTGGTTGGTTTTAAGCGAATTCAATATACAAAAATTTAGCAAATTAAGGGAAGGAAATGACCGAAAATAACTAACAAATAAGCCTACTCATGTGAATAGAGTAGGCTTATCGAATTAATTGGATAAATCAGAATGAATCTTCCGATTTTTTTATGGAAATTAGGTTTAACAAGCTTCAAGCGCTTGTAAAATATCTCCTAAAATATCTTCCCGATGTTCGAGTCCAGCGGATATACGAATCAATCCTGGTGTGATGCTTACAGCTTCGCGTTCTGCTTCTGATAATTTTGCATGCGTAGTACTTGCAGGGTGAGATGCAATACTACGTGTGTCACCAAGGTTGGCGGTGAGTGATAACATTTTTAATGCGTTCAGAAATTTTCGTCCGGCTTCAATGCCTCCTTTTAATTGAAAACAAACAATACCGCCACCATTTTTCAT
>JBEATG010000072.1:0-5497 GCA_041162035.1 Bacteroidota bacterium | reverse complement strand
GCACAGCCTACTTTTATCGCATCCCGTTTTGTTTTGATTGGGCTGAGGAGCGGGTAACGGGCCTACCTTCTCGCTCGACCATAATGGAAGTTAATTCACTGAATTAAGCAGCCATGGCGTAATTTGCTTCGCCTTTTGATTGTTTGGTATTCAGATTAAAGTGCTAATTACCCAACGCACTGCATGCTTACCCCAACCGCTACGATTGCTGTCAAAACCATACGACCCCATTTCACTATTAAATGCGCAAATGATTATTTAAAGTGAACCTACAAAATTACCGCTTATTTAAACAATCTCCAAAAGTCCAAGCCTAATGCATAAAACATAAGCCCAAACATCAACACCATCCCTACTATTTGCGCATATTCCATGAATTTATCACTTGGTTTACGACCAGTAATCATTTCAAAAAGTATAAATAGCGCGTGTCCTCCATCCAATGCAGGAATTGGAAGTACGTTCATAAAAGCTAAGATGATTGAAAAAATAGCAGTCAAGGTCCAAAAACTTTCCCAATCCCAACTGGAAGGAAATGTATTACCAATACTTATTAAGCTACCCAAGGAATCATTCGGGTTTACTTTACCTGTGAAAATTTGCTTGATGCCTTGTACATAATTATCTAAGGTGGTAAAACATCTGCGCACCCCTTCAGGAAATGCATCTATAAAACCAAATTCTTTATGTACGGTTGTAAATAAGGAATAAGGCAGTTTTACAAACAAGCCTATTTGACCTGAACCATTGATTAATGTTTTTACGGCTAAGGTATCGGCCCCTCTTTTCAACTGAACGACTACTAAGGAATCTGCGAATTTATTTTTCACCTCCAAAAATTGATATTGGTATTTAATGGAATTGCCATTCATGGCTAATAAGGTATCTCCTTTTTGAAAATTACCCAATGTTACCACTGAACTTTTTCCAACAGAATCCACTACCACTGGAATACGTGGAATTACAAAGGGTGCTGTTTTTTTAAATTTCGCAATGGAAGTTGCTAAATTATTAGGTATTGGCAAACTAACCACCGTATCATTTCTTTTAACTTCTAATGTTTTAGGATTGGTTAAAATTAATTTTGCTTCTAATGCGTCAAAATTTTCTAACTCCTTCCCGTCAATGGAAACAATAATATCTCCTTCTTGAATACCCATTGCTTTTGCATTATCACTAGCATGAACCCCATAAGTAACATTTTTTGAAGGCAAATAATCCTCGCCCCAAAACCAAGCGATGCCTATAAAAATCACAATGGCTAAAATCACATTAACAAAAACACCGCCCAACATCACGATTAATCTTTGATAGGCTGGCTTTGATCTTAATTCCCAAGACTCAGGTTCTTTTTTCATTTGATCCTTGTCCATACTTTCATCAATCATCCCTGAAATTTTCACATACCCGCCAAAAGGTATCCAGCCAATACCATATTCCGTTTCTCCTATTTTCTTTTTCCAAAGACTAAATCCTGGATTAAAAAATAAGTAAAATTTTTCTACCCTAGTTTTAAATAAACGCGCAGGAATAAAATGCCCTAATTCATGCAATACGACCAATATGGAAAATGATAAAATAAATTGCGCTGTTTTCACACCAAACGACACAAAATCAAATGCTAAAATATACATAGTTTATAATTGTATTAAAGATGCAGCAAAGCTACGCGCTTCACCATCGGTTTCAAAATAATCATCTAAAGTAGGATGCGCAATAAAAGTTATTTTATTTAAAGTGCGCTCTATCAATTCTGTCATATCCAAAAAGCCAATCCTATTTTTCAAAAAGGCATACACCGCAATTTCGTTTGCGGCATTTAAAACACAAGGTGCATTACCACCCCTATTCATAGCATCGATGGCTAATTGTAAGTTTCGAAAAGTTTTTACATCGGGTTCGTCAAATGACAACTGATTGGGTTTGTCAAAATGATATCTTGGGAAATTATTCGCTAATCGGATGGGATAAGCCATGGCATATTGAATGGGCAATTTCATATCCGGCAATCCCATTTGCGCTTTTATACTTCCATCTTCAAATTGCACCATACTATGAATAATACTTTGCGAATGGACCACCACTTTAATTTGATGCGGATCCAATCCAAACAACCATTTTGCTTCAATCATCTCTAGTCCCTTATTCATTAAGGTCGCAGAATCAATCGAAATTTTTGCACCCATACTCCAGTTGGGATGTTGCAATGCATGATCCCTTTTTACATTCACTAAAAAATTAGGCTTCTTGCCTAAAAATGGACCCCCACTTGCTGTTAATATAATTTTTTCAATTGGATTATGCGCTTCACCTACCAAGCATTGAAATATAGCCGAGTGCTCGCTATCCACCGGAATAATATTTGATTTATTTTCTTTGGCCTCTCGCATTACAATATCACCCGCTACCACCAATGTTTCTTTATTCGCTAAGCCAATTGTTTTTCCATTTCTTACCGCAGTTAATGTCGGCTTTAATCCTGCAAACCCAACAATACCCGCCATCATAAAATCATAACAATCCATCGCTGCCACTTGCTCCAAAGCTTCCTCACCCGCAAACACTTTTATCGGTTTTCCTTCTAATGCTTTTTTAACATTTGCGTATTTAGTGATATCGCCGATGACAACAATATTGGGTACAAATTGTAAAGCTTGTTCAATCAACAATGCATCATTTGAAAATGCAGTTAATATTTCTGCAGTAAACAATTCCGGATGTGCTGAAATTACTTCCAATGTTTGTTTCCCAATGGAACCCGTAGAGCCGTATATCGCAATTTTTTTTTGATGCATTCCGTTTGTTTGTAACGATATTAAAAATACACTATTATTTAATTAGTGTGAAATATATTGAATTAAGTCGTCCCCAATGACGCGATCATTACTTAATCTTGGTACTTTATTTTGCCCACCCAACTTTCCTTTGGAACGCATGTAATCAATAAATGCATTTTTTTGCAATACCGAAATATGCAAAGGGGCTAAAATTTTTCCATCAATTAAATCCTTGTAATATACATTTTGCAAACACATATTTTCATTTAATTGCTGTGCAAATAAATCCATGTCTGCTGGCGCTTTTTCAAATTCAATCAACCATTCGTGGTAACTTTGCCCCTGCCCTTGTTGAATATAGGGTGCCACCGTAAACTCTACAACACTTGCCTGCATAGCGTTTGCAACTTTCAACATTGCTTTTTCTACTTCCTCTCCGATCACATGCTCTCCAAAAGCAGAAATAAAATGCTTCACCCTGCCAGCGACAATAATACGGTAAGGAGCAGTGCTTACAAATTTTACAATATCGCCAATACTATAGCCCCATAATCCTGCATTACTATTGATGATTAAAGCATATTGCTCCCCTAATTTCACTTCCCCTAAACTTAAACGAGTAGGGTTTTCAAGGTGAACTTCGGCGATAGGAATAAATTCATAAAAGATGCCGCTATTGGTATTGAGTAAAAGTCCAGATTCATTTCGATCATCTTGAAAAGCAAAAAATCCTTCGCTCGCTGGGAATAATTCAATGGTATCAATATTTTTTCCAATGGTTTCCCAAAGTTTGGCTTTATAGGGTTCAAAATTTACACCCCCTTGCACCAACACTTGTAAATTTGGGAAGGAAGCAATCACCGGTTTTCCGGTTCTTTCCACGATGCGGTCAAAATACATTTGCATCCAAGGAGGAATACCGCCAATCAAGGTCAGGTCCTTCCCCAAAGTTTCATCTACAATTTTATCTAATTTGGTTTCCCATTCCTCAATACAGTTGGTTTCAAAACTAGGAAGCTGGTTCCCTCTTAAATATTGTGGGATATGATGATTGACAATCCCACTTAAACGACCCGTTGGAATACCACCCACTCGTTCAAGTTCAGGCGAGCCGCTTAAAAATATCATCTTACCGCCTGCGAAATCCGTATTGCCTGAACCAGACATATAAGTAAGTATTGCATTTCGAGCGCCTGAAATATGGTTTCCAATAGAGTCCTTTGAAATGGGGATGTATTTTATCCCACTAGTAGTTCCGCTTGTTTTGGCTAAATACAAGGGAAGCCCCTTCCAAAGCACATTTTGGGTCCCTTTTTTGATTTGTTCTATATATTCCCTGAAACCCTCGTAGTCCCGGATAGGCACGGCATTTTTAAAACTAGCGTAGTCTGTGATTTGATCAAAATGGTGATCTTTTCCGAATTGGGTCCCCTTAGCTGCCTTAACTAATTGATTTAGAATAGATTGTTGATCAGCCACTGCCGTCAATTGCTCCTTTTTGATTTGCCGATGCACCACAGATGCAAAGGGCTTAGCGAGCAGTGATTTAATATTCATAGGTCAAATTAAGGGTATCCTTGTAATTTTGGGCAAAAATAGGCACATTTTCATGGAACGTCAAATGACTTTATCCCGGAAAAGCCTGTAATAATAGTGGAAAATGGCCAAATTCAAATTGTCCTATATTTTTTTTAGATTTAATTGCATTTTGGGATAATAATAATTACCTTTGCAATCCTAATTTTGGACATTTATGCTAGCAGTTGTAAAAATCTCAGGTCAGCAATTCAAAGTACAAGCCGGACAAAGCTTGTATGTGCCTCACCTGGAAGGTAAAACAGGAGATAAAGTTGAATTCAACGATGTAATTTTTGTTGATAACAACGGAAGTATCTCATTTACGAGTAAAGTAACAGTGAAAGCTGAAATCTTGAACGATTTAGTTCAAGGTGACAAAGTAATCGCTTTTAAGATGAAAAGACGTAAGGGTTTTCGTAAGAAGCACGGTCACAGAACTCATTATACTCAAATCAAAATTGAGAACATCGCTTAATTAGCGACTAGTTCTAGTAAATAACTTTAGTAAAATCATAATAAGATGGCACACAAAAAAGGAGAAGGATCGGTAAAAAATGGCCGTGATTCGCATAGTAAGCGTTTAGGCGTTAAGATTTATGGTGGTCAACCAGCTTTGTCTGGCAATATCCTAATTCGTCAAAGAGGTACGCAGTACCACCCTGGTAAGAATGTAGGTTTAGGTTCTGACTTCACTATTTTCGCTATGACCAACGGTGTTGTAGAGTTCAAAAAAGGTAAAAATAACAGAACCACCGTTTCTGTATTACCAGCTCAAGAAATAGCTTAATAAAAATATTTTTTGTAGTTATAATAAAAGTTTTTAATTTTAGTGTATTATTTACTAACCATTAAATCTAAAAAACATGGCAACTGCAAAAAAAGCCGCTCCTAAAAAAGCTGCAAAAAAAGCTGCTCCTAAGAAAGCTGCTAAAAAAGCTGCTCCTAAAAAAGCTGCTAAAAAAGCTGCTCCTAAGAAGAAAGCTGCTAAGAAAGCTGCTCCTAAGAAAGCTGCTAAAAAAGCTGCTCCTAAGAAGAAAGCTGCTAAAAAGAAATAATTATCGCAAGATAATTAAATCGTCTTTTTTGCTTTCAGCAGAAATAGATTATAAGGTCCTCTCCGATTTTCGGGGAGGATTTTTTTT
>JBEATG010000064.1:0-7137 GCA_041162035.1 Bacteroidota bacterium | reverse complement strand
TATCTACATAATTAAATGCATGGGTAAGCATTAATTTTTTTACTGCTTTATTGATGGACTTGCCCCAACATTCTCTCGAAAAAAAGGTATATCCAATTTGAACTTCTTTCATAGCTGCGTCGTATCCGCAATAACGACTGGAACCCAATGCTTGGCCACTTAATGTATCTCTAATGATAAAGGCCCCACCTGATTCCATCGCTCCTTTAAAATAGTTTGTAAAAGCGTCCAATTTATATCTGTCTGGATTGGGATGTTGTTCCCAAATTAAAGGATCAGAGGCAACCAAGTACAACTCCTCAAAATGTCCTTGCTGCAAGGGTTCTAGCCAAACAAGATCGTTTTTTAAATTAGTGGGTTGTAGGATCATAATGGAGCAATTGGAATTTTAATATGCTTACTTCTTAAAATATATAAAAGCGCAATGCATTTTTAATATTTAAATTTACTATATTTTTATCATACCCAAACCGCTCTGTTCAAATGAAAAAAATCATTACGCAATTTATTGTTTTACTTTTTTGTACAAACATTGGATTTGCACAACAAATAAATATCCCAGTTTTTATTTCAGGTACAGAAGGGTATAAAAGTTTTCGAATTCCTGCGATTATTAAAACCCCCAATAATGATTTATTGGCCTTTTGTGAAGGAAGAGTAAATTCATCAGGTGATTTTGGTGATATTGATATTGTAATGAAGCGAAGTTCTGATAATGGTAATACCTGGTCACCCATCAATATTATCGCAACCTATGATTCATTACAAGCAGGCAACCCTGCACCGGTAGTTGATTGGAGTGACCCAGCTTATCCTAATGGAAGATTATTTTTATTTTATAATACAGGCAACAATCATGAAGGTGAAATAAGAAATGGCAAGGGTGTTAGAGAAGTTTGGTATAAAACTTCCATTGACAATGGCTATTCATGGAGTGCTGGTGTAAATATTACTACGCAAACACATCGACCCATGCAACCAACAGCAAATCCTTTATATAATTTTAAAGAAGATTGGAGGCATTATGCAAATACCCCAGGCCATGCTTTACAAATTTCAAAGGGTTTGTATAAGGGACGAATTTTTATTCCAGCCAACCATTCTGCAGGTCCACCACAAAAGCAAGGAGAAGATTATTTTGCGCATAGTTTTTATTCTGATGATCACGGAGCCACCTTTACCTTAAGCGAAAAATTACAGTTACCTGGTAGCAACGAATCAACTGCTGCCGCACTTTCTAATGATAGAATAATGCTTAATGCTAGAAATCAAAAAGGCGATATTCGATTACGCATTGTGGCTATTAGCAATAATGGCGGGGCATCCTGGGATACAAGCTATTTTGATCAACAACTTCCAGACCCTGTTTGCGAAGGGAGTATTTTAAATATTGGTGTAAAAAATAAAAAACAAATACTCGCTTTTTCAAATGCTGCTGATAAAAAAAACAGAAATAACCTAACTCTACGTATTAGTTTTGATGAAGGAAAAACTTGGGCAAAAAACTGGACCATTGATAACACTACTGATACAAAGGCAATGAGTAATAATTCAGCTTATTCTGATCTGGTCTTAATGAACAAGCAACATATTGGTATTTTATATGAAAAGGATAATTATAGTAAAATTGTCTTTACCACCATTAACTGGAAAAAATCAACAAAAGGGCAGTAGCCAAGTAATTTTTAATCAATATCATACCCCAACCTAATAATTTTAATTAAATTGCTCTTATAATACAATCAATTATGAAAAAGATTTTTATCTCCCTAGCACTTGTGCTTACATTATTTCGCAGCTATGCTGATGAGGGTATGTGGTTGCCTATGTTATTAGGCCAACAAGTGTATAATGATATGGTTAAACGTGGCTTAAAATTAAAACCTGAACAATTATATAGTATCAATAAGTCAAGTATCAAGGATGCGATTATTATTTTTGGCGGTGGCTGTACCGGTGAAATTGTATCTGATCAAGGATTAATTTTTACCAATCATCATTGTGGTTATGGTGCGATTGCAGCTGCTAGTTCTACTCAAAATAATTATTTACAAGATGGTTTTTGGGCGAGCGATAAATCCAAAGAAATTTCTAGCAATCTCTCCGTTAAATTTTTAAATAGAATCGAAGATGTATCAACTAAGGTATTAGCAGCTTTAGGGGAATCACAAGGGGCTGAGCGCGCGCAAAAATATGCGAAGGTCATGGGTGAGATTATAAAAGAGGTAGTAGGAAGCGATGAATATAAGGATGCTGTTGTAGCAAGTATGTTTAAGGGGAATCAGTTCTTTTTGTTCGTATACGATGTTTACAAGGATATTCGCTTAGTGGGTAATCCGCCTGAAAGTATTGGCAAATTTGGTGGTGATACGGACAACTGGGAATGGCCTAGACACACAGGTGATTTTTCAGTTTTCCGAGTATACATGGATAAGGACGGCAAACCAGCCAAGTACAGTGCTGATAATATTCCCTTCAAACCTAAATATTATTTACCAGTGAGCATTAAAGGTTTTAAAGATGGGGATTACAGTATGATTTATGGCTATCCTGGTGGCACCAACAGATATGAAACTTCCTTTGGCGTAAAATTAGCTACAGACATCACTAGTCCAACTTTAGTGAAATTGCGCGACATGCGTTTAAAGTTCATGTTTGCTGAAATGAAGAAAAGCGCTGCTGTTAAATTACAATTAGCCAGTAACTATGCGAGCATTGCTAACTATTGGAAATTTTTTGATGGAGAAACTAAGCAATTATTAAAGTTTGATACTTATGGCCAAAAACAAAAAGTAGAAGCAAGTTTTAATGATTGGGCAAAAGGCAAGCCTGCGTATGAAAATATTTTTAACGAATATGCTTCAAGTTATACTAGCTGGACCCCTTACGCTAAGCATCGTCAATATATTAATGAAGGAATTATGGGTAGCCCATTAATGGCATATGCAAGTAGTTGGTTAAGTGTTGAAGCTATGTTAAGCAATCCAAATGCAAAAGCAGACGATATTAGTAAAGCAATGGAAGCTGCTACTAAATCAAGACAAGCATTTTTAGCAGATGAAAATAAAAAAAGTGACCAAAGTATTTTAGCTTCAGCGGTTGCTATGTTTTATGGTGATGTTGATAAAAGCCAACATCCTAAAGGCTTTTATGAAGATTTATTTAAAAACTATAACGACATTGATCAAAATCCATACAAATTATTTGCAGCTGATGTATTTGCGAACACGATGGCCTTTGATGATACTAAGTGGAAAGCGTTTACGGATAAACCAAGTATAGAAGCTTTAAAAAATGATCCAGCATTTAATGCTGCTAAATCGTTTATAATTAATTATACATCAACGGTAACGCCTAAATACGCGGCGTTTATGAATAAAACTTCAGACTTAGGTCGTTTGTATTTGAAAGGTTTATTTGAAATGAATCCAACAAAAATGAATAGCACTTATCCTGATGCTAATTTTACCATGCGCGTTTCCTATGGTAATATTAAAAGTTATAATCCCAAAGATGCAGTTAAGTATGATTTTTATTGCACGCTAAGTGGTGTTGCATCTAAATATGTGAAAGGAGATTATGAATTTGATTTGCCAAGCAAATTTTTAGATCTATATAAAGCAAAAGATTTTGGTCCTTATGCAGATAAAAAAATTGGGGATGTTGTTGTTTCATTTATTACAACGAATGATATCACTGGTGGTAATTCAGGTTCACCTGTATTAGATGCCAATGGGAATTTAATCGGCTTAGCTTTTGATGGCAACTATGAAGCATTAAGCCATAAGATTGCTTTTGATTCAGCCTTGAATCGAACTATTTGTGTGGATGTTCGTTATGTTTTATGGTGCATCGACAAATTAGGCGGTGCCAAACATATTGTAGATGAATTGAAATTAGTGCAGTAAGAAACAACTAAAATGATTCCTTATTACAAAAGGGGGTCCCGATAAGTCGGGACCCCCTTTATATTTCAAAAATTATTTTCCGAAAAGCTTTGAAGCTTTATTATTTCTGTGATCTTCTTCTTGCTTCCTCTGCCTCTTTGTAAATTCTTATCCATGTAAGGGACATATCAATGACTGCCAATAAGGGGCCTATCACGATGACCATGATGACCTCTAATCCTGGTGTATATCCAGTTACGCCATCTAATGAAGTTGCTTTTGCTCTTTGGTATAATTTGTACAAACAATAAATTGCCGAAAGGATCCAAATACCTATAATTACATTTTCACTCATAATATTTTTTATTTATTGCAAAGATACGAGTTTAATTTTCAATTTTTCCTGCGGCTCTGTTATTAGCACCGGTGCGCTTTTGTAAGTCATCGCCTAAGTCAGCACGGGCTTCTTCTGCAAGCGTCTGTAGTCTTTTTACAATGTCAGGATTCATTTCTTTCACATCATAGTTTTCGCCTGGATCCCTTCTTAAGTCATACAATGCCAATGAAGTGGGGTTATTTTCATTCGTAATACCCGGATAGCCATTTATTCCTGGTATCTGATTTAGATAGGACCGTGCTGGATGTGCAAAAACCAATTTCCAATTATCAATACGCACTGCCTCCAATGAATTTTTACGATAATAGTATAAAAAGTTTTTTCGAGGTGTTGCATTTTTATCTCCTTGTAAAATAGGAAGGATACTTACGCCATCAATTTTTTTATTAGGTAAGGATGTTTTTGTTATTTCAGCAATGGTTGGAAATAAATCAATGGTGGAAGCCAATTGATTACTTACCACATTCGGTTGAATGGTTCCCTTCCATCTTATAATTCCTGGCACACGTTGCCCACCTTCGAATGAAGTACCCTTGCCTTCTCTTAATCCACCAGTGGATCCTGCATGATTGCCATAATTAATCCATGGCCCATTGTCACTTGTAAAAATGACAATCGTATTATTATCAAGTCCATTTTCTTTAATTGTTTTTAAGATACGTCCAACCGATGCATCAATTTCTTGAATTACATCACCATATAATCCTTGTTTACTTTTTCCTCTAAATGCAGGCGATGCATTAATGGGTACATGCGGCATGGAATGCGGCAAGTATAAAAAGAAGGGCTTGTTTTTATTTTTTTTAATAAAAGCTTCAGCGGCTGTTGTATATCTTTCCGTTAAGGTAGATTGATCTTCCAATGTTTTTATCTCAATCCACTTATCATTGTTTTTTATTAATGGTAATTGCGGCACTTTTGATTTATTACTTGAACTATCTGCAGGCTTGCCATCATAAGTTACAGGCCACATATCATTAGAATAGGGAATACCCAAATATTCATCAAATCCTTGTTGTAATGGTAAAAATTGTTTGGCATCTCCCAAATGCCATTTGCCATAGATCGCAGTAGCGTAATTTTTTTGTTTTAATAATTCAGCCATCGTCATTTCCTCCGAGGCAAGCCCAACCTTACTTCCCGGGAATAGGGCGCCACTAATTCCAACCCTATTGGCATAACAACCCGTCATGATAGATGCCCTTGAAGCACTACAAACCGCCTGGCTTGATAAGAAATTAGTGAACCGGATTCCCTCACTAGCCAATCGATCAATATTGGGCGTATAAATATCTAAAGCACCATAACAAGATAAATCACCATACCCCATATCATCCATAAATATCAATACGATATTAGGGGTGCTTGATTTTTGCTGCGCCTGCCCTGTAATACTTATTATTAAAAATAGTAATGTTTTTATTATACTTCTCATAGGTAGCGATTTGTACTTTTGAAGTTAATCAATTTAAATTAAGTTTCCATCTCCCTTTTAAAGGGAAAACCTTTATCATAATCTCGACGTTTGTTTTAAAAAAAGACTTATTTTTAAAAGGTTAATCATTATTAATAATATTTAAATAAATGACATTGAAATCAAATTCAAGGCGTTCGTTTTTAAAAAATTCAGCGCTCATTTCGGCAGCCTCCGCTTTCCCAACTATTTTAACTAAGGCATCCACGGGATTAAAAGCAGGCGAAAAAGTAAATCTTGCTTGCATTGGCATTGGTAATCAAGGCGCCAACGATCTTATGAAATTCCATGAGTCAGGCTTGGCAAACTTTGTCGCATTTTGTGATACCGATATGGGTGGTCCTCAAACACTCGAAGTATTAAAAATGTTCCCAAATGTTCCGCGCTTTCAGGACTTCCGTCAAATGTTTGATAAGATGGGAAGTCAAATTGAAGCGGTAAGTATTGGCGTACCGGATCATTCACACTTTGCAATCACTATGATGGCATTGGGTTTGGGTAAGCATGTGTTTGTTGAAAAACCAATGGCACGTACTTTTACCGAAGTGGAGTTAATGATGAAGGCTGCAAAAAAACACAGCAATCTTGTTACTCAAATGGGTAACCAAGGACACTCTGAAACAAATTATTTTCAATTTAAAGCGTGGGCAGAAGCTGGCATCATTAAAGATGTAACTGCCATTACTGCGCATATGAATTTAGGCCGTCGTTGGCATGGATGGGATACCAATATTAAAAGCTTTCCTGCTAAGGAAGCCATTCCAAGTTCATTGGATTGGGACACTTGGCATGGTGTAGTGAAGGAACATGATTACAACCACGATTTTGTGAATGGTCAATGGCGTTGTTGGTATGACTTTGGCATGGGTACCTTGGGTGATTGGGGTGCGCATATCATTGATACTGCCCACCAGTTTTTGGATTTAGGTTTACCTACTGAAGTAAGTATGCTTAAAGCCGAAGGACATAATCAATTCTTCTATCCGAACGATTCTACTATTTTATTTAAATTCCCTGAGCGTAAAGGAATGCCAGCTTGTGATATTACTTGGTATGATGGTGTGAATAATATTCCTCCATTCCCAGATGGCTATGGTGATCCAATGGCGCCAGATCCAAATATTCCACCTCCAAAAAATGGCAAAGCAAAAGCACCTCGTTTTAATCCTGGTAAAATTATTTATGGTAAGGATTTAACTTTTAAAGGTGGCTCACATGGTGCACAACTTTATATTATTCCCGAAGACAAAGCAAAAGATATGGCAGGAAAACTTCCTGTGGTACCAGTTAGCCCTTCTAATCACTATGCCAACTTTTTAAAAGCTTGTAAGGGTGAGGAAAAAACACGTTCACCATTTGAAATTGCAGGACCCTTAAGT
>JBEATG010000041.1:0-9701 GCA_041162035.1 Bacteroidota bacterium | reverse complement strand
TTAATGTACACCCCACCAAGCAGGAAATTAAATTTGAAGATGATAAAATCATTTATGCATTTGTTCAAGCAGCAGTTAAACATGCACTTGCCCAATTTAGCATAGCACCTTCCTTAGATTTTTCATTAGATGCCGATATCCAACAATTGGATGCAATACAAAAGCCATTCACTACTGATAAAATTCAAACGGCGACTAGCAATTCATTATACGCAGGCTTTACACAAAAAAATCAAGCCCATTTTATACCCAAATCTAGTAATGCTGGCGATACCGACTGGAAAAGTTTTTTCACCAATATTCCAGGTACGTCTAGTGACTCTAGTGAAATATCAGAAGACGCGCTGCCTAACGAATCTTATATTGTAAAGCCATCCTCCATGGGATTGTACAAGGAGGACGAAGGTTTAAGTGTCATTGAAGATGCACTTTTATTGCAATTACATAATACCTATATTATCGCCCCTACCCAAAGTGGCTGTATTATATTACATCAGCAATTGGCACATGAGCGTGTATTGTATGAAAAATACCAAAAAGCCAGTTCACATCCCCATGCCACACAAAAAAGTTTATTTCCAGTGGTGTTGGAATTGAGTCCAAGTGATGCGATACTATTAGATGAAATGTTGGAGGACCTCTCCATTATTGGATATGAAATAGAATCTTTTGGAAGCAATAGTTTTATCATTCAAGGGATACCTGCAGATGTATTATCAGGCAATGAAAAAAACGCCATTGAATTATTATTAGAACAATTCAAACATTTTACTGGTGAAGTAAAATACAGTAAAAGAGAAAAGTTAATTCGTTGCATGTCCAGACAAATGGCCATCAAAGCGGGACAAAGTTTATCTCAAAAGGAAATGCATAGTATCATACAATCATTAAGCGAGTGTGATATACCTAATGTCACTGCATCTGGCGCACCTACTTATATTGAATTCAAAGAATCCTATTTGGATGGCTTGTTTTCTAGATAAACAAATTATCGGGCGCAACTACTTCCCTAAATTTTTTACTTACCTCGATTAAAAATTTGACTTAATTTTTTTGCGCTACTGATATCAAATAATTTTCCACGGCTTTTCTTACGCCCGCACTGGTTGGACTCATGTGGTTTGATACCAAAATTGAAAAATATAATTTTTGATTTTTCTGCGTGTAAATAAATCCGCTTAAAGCAATTTGACCGCCTAAGCTTCCGGTTTTGGCATGTATTTCACCTGGAAAGTTTTTGTAATAAGCAGATAAAGTTCCTTCTCCTCCAGTTTCAAATATATGTGTTACCCGCTTTTGTCCAAATTCATCTTGCATCTTTTTTAATATTGCAACATAATTTTCAGGAGTATTTAAATTATACCGACTTAATCCACTTCCATCCACCCAGCGCATTTTTTGTGGCAGCCCTGCAAAATCATTTTTAAGCAGGCTGTCAATAAAAACAGCGTCATCCATCCTACCCAACAATTGCTGCGATCCCATTAATAAAACCTGTTCTGCGAAAAAGTTATCACTACGACGCATCATTATTTTTAAAAGCGAATCTGTTGGAACTGTTTTAATAATGCGTTGTTGCCTATTTGAATAATCATCCCCCATATTCAGTTTTACTTTTAAAGTATCTTGAAGTAAATACACAGGCAAATTAGGTTCAAAATAAGAATCAAAAGGAACCTGAAAATAAGGAGCAGTATTTTTTTGACCATCGGTATAAAACTGATTCCCCACTAATTTTCGCGTCCAGTTTTTTTGATAAACAGTGCCTATATCTGTGATGTCCTTAAAAAAGGTGAACGGCTTGACCAACAATTTTCCATTGCCTTGATAAAAATGTACCACATTACCATAAATAGGCATTCGGCTTCGTTCTGGCTGATAGTCCTCTCCATAATCGTTCCAAGCCCAGCCATTCCCCATATGTCCAAATTGGTCATTGGCTTTTGTTGGCTGAATCACCACTTGCTTGTTTGTATTTTTAATCAACTCGGCCACCGGTTGATACATAAAGTCAGGATGTAAAAAACTTGGATCACCCAACGGGGTTAAAAATAAGGTATCTGCATTTTCGGCCATGCTAAACCCTGGCAAAGAATCACCCAAGTATTTCAGACCTACATAAGTAGCTAAAATTTTAGTGTTGCTAGCGGGTGTAAAATAGTGATCGCTTTGGTATTGATCAATCCAAGTTTGCCTGGTATCATTATACACTGCAATTCCCACATGTGCGCCCTTGAGCGCAGTTGTTTGTAATAATGTTTTTTGTGCTTTTTGAATACTACAAGCACTTAATACAACAATGAATGCAATTGATAATAAATGTAAAGGAGTGACTACTCCCTTTCTAAGGCCCTTAACCATCTTTCTGGAATTTCGTTATTGGAAGCTACTAAATAATCTTTATAACTACAAGGCGCCCATTCGTTATTGTGCATTTGCATCCACCATCTGCCCGTACTCTTACTTTGTAAAAAGTTAGTTTCGATATCCGAGAATGCAATATGGAATTCTTTAAATCTATCCGACTCAGTTAATGGCGCTTCTTTTTTTCCTTTTTGTACCCCATCCATAATGTACCAAAACATTTGCGCAATTTGAATTGCTGTCATATTGTTGACATCTAACTCGGCTTGATAACCAAACAACCCAATGGTACTCGTTTTCCAACTCATACCCGCATACTGCATTAAGGTACATGACTCTTCGCCATTAAAACCATTCGGTGTAATTAGGTTTGCAGGTGCTTGTGCATTTTGAATAGCACTGATATCAAAACTCATCATGTGACTATCCCTGATGACTGGTTCCATTTCCTCAATACCTTCCCGAACCCTTCCTAATCTAAAGCAATCAAACCTGAGTTTATCAATCGTTTCCAACATATGAGGATGCATAAAATAACTTTGAAAACCAATATGACTATAATGATTCAAATGATTGGGTAAGCCAGTAAATAATTCTTCTAAAAAATGATCCCTAGGCAAGCGCGCTTCCAAGTCCAGATCAATTTTTGCATCCACTACTACTGCATTCACTAAAGTAGGTATGGAAGTATAGGCATGATATTGGGCAAGCGTTAAATCATGTGCGCCTCCTATTATTACAATTTTTTTGTTTTGTAAAAGCAATTCAGATATCACTGTCCTCAGTGCTGCATAGCTCTTGTATACTTTGTCCAATTTTCACATTTCCAATGTCCACTACATTTACCTGGGCATGCCAGTAATACAAATCATATAAAGCAGTTCGAACTGCATTTGCGGCAGTATGACCATGTAAAGCATAGCCAGCACCCCTACATTCGCCAGCCCCAATAATGACAATATCTGCATCCGTTATATCAGGCAGGCTCCCCTCGTTCACTTTAATATGCTTACCTAGCTGCGTATCTCGATACCCCTCATCATTGGAGATATGAGCGATATTAATAGGTTCTAAAAAATCTTGAATGGACGACAATGACATGCTAGTAGTTTAACTACAAGTATTAACGAAAAAAAGGGCCACAGATTGCATCCCTACTGATTAATCTTGAAATTTATAGCCTACCCCCCGGATGGAGATAAAATGCAAAGGTAATTTGGGATCTAATTCGAAATACTTTCTAAAATTTAGAATGAAATTGTCAATAGTACGAGTATTTGGAAATACATTATACCCCCACACACTTTGTAATATTCGCTCCCTTGTAATAATGGTGTTTTTATTCTCCATCAATAACTTTAAAAGCATTGCTTCCTTTTTGGTTAAATTTATTTTTTCACCGTTATACAATGTGGCTTCAAGTAATGTAAAGTGTACTGTATTACCCGAAAAAGAATACTGAGCAAGATTATTTTGAACTGCTTTATTCACGCCTGATTTTTGAATCAATTTGGACACCCTTAATAAAAGTTCTTCCAAATTAAAGGGTTTAGTCATATAATCATCTGCGCCAATCTTTAATCCTTGTACCCTATTTGCGCTTGTATTTTTTGCACTTAAAATTAAAATAGGGGTGTTGTTATTATGTATCCGAACAGTTTCAATAATGGAATATCCATCAATACCCGGTAGCATGATGTCTAAAATAATCAAATCAAAACTAGCCCCTTGAATTTGTTGTAACGCCTTGGGTCCATCAAAGGCGGAGCTCACTTCATATCCTTCCAACGTTAAATTTAATTTAAGCGCCTCATGCAAATGCAACTCATCTTCCACCAGTAAAATAGTATGTTTTATGGTAGGCATTATATGGGAAAATTTATAGTGAAAATACTACCGTTAGGCAAATTCGCATCTACGGTAATAGTTGCTTGATGAAATTCGCTGATCTTTTTACATAAATACAATCCCAATCCAGTTCCCTTTGTTGTTCGGGTTGATTCATCACCAATGCGATAAAATTTTTCAAATATCTTAGCTCGTTCTTCCATCGGAATGCCCACCCCTTCATCTTTAATTATTAATTGTATTTGATTTTTTTGGGAAGTAAGTAACACTGTAATCGGGCTAGATAAAGATGAATATTTATGGGCATTATCCAATAAATTATTAACCAATAGCTGTATCAACAATGGTTCTGCTTGTATAAAAACCGACGGAGTTATGGTTGTAATTAATGCACGTTGTTCAAATCGCTCTTGAAAGGAATCGACCAATTTTTGAACAATGTCTGACAAGTCTAGGTCTTGCATATTAGATTCATATTTACCCATATCTAACTGCGAGGCTAATAAAATATTATTACAAAGGGCATCTAATCGGTGTGTTTCCTTTAATGTATTTTCAATCAGCATTTTTTTCTGTGCCGGATCTAATTCTCTTTTAAGCAAAGTTTCGATATTCAACTGCGTAATAGCAATAGGCGTTTTTAATTCATGCGTTACCGCCATCATGAAATTTTGTTGTTGGTTCGAATATCGCAGCTGTTTTAATAATGACCTGTAAACATAAATCGCTCCTAATAAAAATAAAAAAAGAAAAGTGACTCCTTCGTAAATATATTGTTTTGTTTTTCTTGCCTCAAATGCTTCAATACTTTTTACTTTTTGATATAAAGCAGGATCGTTCAATCGAATAGATTGAAATTTAACGGTTGCTATTTCACTATTTTGTTTTTCAAGGGAAACATACCACCAAATAAATGCAGCAATCATATAGGTTAGAAAAACCCAATAAATAAAATTGACAAATTTTAATTTGCTGATATTGAACCATCTCATTTTCATAAACGCACTTTTTCAACACGCAAGCCGGTAGCCAGTATGCCCAACAAAGGATCTTCTCTCATGGTATGTTGCATACTAAAATGATACAGACCTAGCTTTAGTTTAGTGGGTGTCGCATTAATAGGAATACGTTGGTCAAAAATATCATCCATTCCAACGCCTAACCAACCTTTTTGATCATCGGCTAATTGCAAATTTAGTGTTTGCTTCACTGTCGTATCTGAAGGAGACTTGGTATTTACCTGCAACCAAATATTTTTATAATGATAAGCATTATGATGTCTGATAACAAAATAAATTTTATATAAGGAGCTTGTATCCGTAATATTAAATTCATAATTATTCACCTGCTTGCTGGACCATTCATGCGTAGGATAAATAGTCGTTTGTTCATATAACTGAATAGGCTCACAACTTGTTATCAAAAAAACAAGTAAAACATATACAATATGAATATAGGATTTAACGACTGCCATCTTACAATACGTTTAAAATTTGCTCTTTTGCTTTTTCAAGTTCATCCTTCATCATGATCACCGCTTTTTGAATATCGACATCATTGGCCTTTGAACCTGTGGTATTTATTTCTCTTCCTATTTCTTGTAAAATAAAGGATAGTTTTTTACCCTTACAAGGATCCCCATCATTTAGCATGGTTTTAAAATAATCACAATGATTTTTTAAACGAACCCTTTCTTCTGAAATGTCTATTTTTTCAATGTAATAAATCAACTCTTGCTCCAGTCTGTTTTGATCATATTTATCGGCACCCACATGTTGCTCTAATAATTTAACCATTCCGTCCTTTATTTTGTCACGACGATTAGGTTCATGAATTTCAACCACCGCTTGCTGTGCTTCAATAGCAATAATTTTTTCTAGTAAATCTTTCTCGATTGATTTTCCTTCCTCTGCTCTATGTTTAATTAAATGCTGAATAGCTTGATTTAATAATTCGAAAATAAATTTCCATTCTTCTTCGGTCAACACTTCATTAGAAGAAGAAACCACATCAGGCATTTTCAAAATGGTACTTAAAATATTTTCAGTACCAATGCCTAATTCATTTGCCAATTCCATGATGGGTTGATAATACGATTTAGCTAATTCCTTATTGACACTAACTGGCTTATTCACCCCATTGGATTTGATGGATATAGAACATTCCACACTTCCTCTGAATAACGCCTCGTTCAATTTATTTCTGATTTCAACTTCGTAAGGCTTTAACAATGAGGGGCAATTTAAACGAACATCAAATTGCTTGCCGTTCAAGGACTTCACTTCAATTAAGCATGTTTTGTCCTTTAAAATAGCCTCTGCCCTTCCGTAACCTGTCATTGAATATAACATAATAACGCCTCTTTAATTAGTGTCTAAAGGTATCAAATTATAGGCAAGCCTGCGCCTTTTTTAAAAATCAATACCAAACCAATTTTTCTTACGCAATTGGTATGCTTTAAAGTCAAAAGAATACAATTTACCTGGTCGATGTGTAACCTCTGTTTCCATTTCGTTGATGTCAATTAAAAAACCCATGCTCGCAAACTTCTTTCTAAAATTTCGTCTATCAAGTGAAGTATTTAATATTGCCTCATACACATTTTGCAATTGTCTTAATGAAAATTTCACGGGCAATAAATTAAAGGCCAAGGGGTGCTCTTGAATACGCTTTTGCAACCAGGCATGGCATAAGTCTAAAATTACCTTATGATCAAAAGCCATTTCTTCAATATCTTTTACTACATGCCAGCTTAATTCATTCTCCAAAATTTTCAATTCATGGTGCTTAATATTAAGCAGGGAAGCATAAACCGCAGTCACTACCCTGCCACCTGGATGTCGATCAGGCTTGCTAAATGTATGCACCTGCTCCAAATAAACGTCTTGCATACCTGTTCGCTCTAATAAAACACGATTCGCGGCATTATCTAGGTCCTCATTTGATAAAATAGTATCTCCTAATAAGGACAACTTTTCATCATATTGCGGTAAGTCACTTTTAATGGTAAGCACCTTTAACGAGTTATCGTCAAACCCAAAAATCACACAATCCACGGTTAAGGGAACTGTTGGATAGGTTTGTACCAGCTTTATGGCATCTTTTTTGTTCAAATTCATACTAGAAATCATCATTTATTAATGCCCAACTATGGCCCGTTTCTTAAAATGGAATTATAGTCCCAAAATACGAAATAAAAGATTAAAACTATTTGTATTTTAGCAGACATTTTACCTCATGTACCCCAAAGATCAAATTATCGCTTTTCAGGCTTTAGCCAAAGAATACTTAACAAATCCGCATACCATTGAATTGGATAGTTTAAAAAAACTATTAAAATTCAATGAATACCAATATTATGTTTTGAATGAACCTTTGATAAGTGATTATGAGTATGACCAATTATATCAGCAATTGCTTTCCATCGAGTCAGCAAATACTGCATTAATTACGCCCGATTCACCAAGTCAAAGAGTGGGGAATAGTTTAAATACCAGCTTTGTTACCATTCCGCATTTGGTACCCATGTTAAGTTTGGAAAATAGTTATAACGCAGATGACTTAATTGATTTTGATCGAAAGGCAACAGAAGGCGCAGGTTATGAAAAATTAACTTATTGTGTTGAACCAAAATTTGACGGCGCAAGTATTTCATTGGTGTATGAAAATGATTTACTCATTAGGGCATGTACCAGAGGTGATGGTGTTGCAGGAGAAGATATTACGCAAAATATCAAACAGATCAAATCCATTCCACTAAGTATACCATTATCGGAATATGGCATTAAGCAAATTGAAATAAGAGGTGAAGTGATCATAAGCAAAGATGCATTTGCTGCATTTAATGAAAAATTAAAACTAAAGCAACAAGCACCGCTTGCTAATCCTCGCAATGCCGCTGCAGGTAGCTTACGCATGAAGGATCCAAAAGAAGTAGCAGAACGAAATTTAGACGCATTCATTTACCATATTAGTTATGTGCTTCCAATTCCAGGCGCAAAACTTACACCGCTTTTACAAAGCCATAGTGGCACTTTATCCTTGTTATGGAATTTGGGATTTAGATCGCCGCAAAAAGAAAGAAAAATTATTGAAGGCGTTCATAACGTAATTGATTATTGTACTTCTTTTGAAATTGGACGCGATCAATTGCCTTATGATATTGATGGGCTTGTGATTAAGATTGATGATGTTATGTTGCAGGAAAAATTAGGAATGACTTCCCATCATCCAAGATGGGCCATTGCCTATAAATTTAAAGCCCGCCAAGCAACCACCATTATTGAAAACGTAGAATTTCAAGTAGGTCGTACTGGAGCAGTCACCCCTGTAGCCAAACTACAACCGGTTGCATTAGGTGGTGTTACCGTTTCCAGCATTTCCATGCACAATGAAGAGTACATCAAAGAAAAAGATATTCGATTGGGAGATACGGTAATTATTGAAAGAGCCGGTGACGTAATTCCACAAATTGTACAATCCATAAGTTCATTGCGAAAAGGCACTGAACAAATGATTACTTTTCCTACTACCTGTCCAGCATGTAGTGCAACATTGGAGAAAGAAGAAGCCGAAGCGGTTTGGCGATGCATAAGCCCTTTGTGTAAAGCACAAATTGTGGAACGCATCATCCACTTTGTTAGCAAGGATGCCATGGACATCAAAAGTTTTGGAGAAGCCAATATCCGTAAATTTTACGAGATAGGAATTTTGCCAAATGTACCTGCAGTATATACTTTAGATTTTGAAAAAGTGACGCAATTGGAAGGATTTGGAAAAAAGAGTATTGACAATTTACAAGCTGCGATTGCTAATTCAAAAAATCAACCATTGTACCGACTTATATATGGTTTGGGGATTCGTTTCGTAGGAGAAACAACCGCTAAAACGGTGGCATCACAAATTCAACATATTTTAGATTTAACAAATCTCACAGAGGAGCAGTTACAATCATTTGAAGATGTCGGTGTTAAAGTGGCAAAAAGTATTTACGCCTACTTTCATGAGGAAAATAATATTGCAATGATTCGACAACTTGAATCATTGGGTTTAAATATGATTCAAACCAACACCACTGCTATTGATGGAAACTTAGCTGGATTAAATTTTTTATTTACAGGTACCCTCATACAATTAAAACGCACTGAAGCCGAGGCGATGGTGGAAGCAAGAGGCGGTCATATCCTAGGCGGCGTAAGTAGTAAGTTAAATTACTTAGTCGTTGGCGAAGATGCTGGTAGCAAATTAGAGAAGGCCAAAAAAATAGCCTCGATAAAAGTTATAAGTGAAGCGGATTTTGTGGAATTGATTAGTTAAATACATTTTATTTCTGAACTTTGAGTCATAGCGTTAAGAAATATATAAATCCGAGCGTTAAAAAAGTCTGCATGTCTGAGCACGAAGTGCGAGTTCAGACTTTTAGGTCGTATTTATATATTTTAGCGGCCATGACGATAGAGAAGAATAAAATGTATTTAACTAATTTACAA
>JBEATG010000002.1:0-3692 GCA_041162035.1 Bacteroidota bacterium | reverse complement strand
AAGGATATGAATATTTAATTATTAGCGATCATTCCAAATCTGCTTTTTATGCAGGTGGTCTATCTATTGATAGTGTCAAGGCCCAACATAGGGAAATTGACGCCCTTAATAAAAAGCTAGCGCCCTTTGTTATATTCAAAAGTATTGAGTCTGATATATTAAATGATGGCAGCTTGGATTACCCAGAAGAGATATTAGCTTGTTTTGATATTGTCATTGCTTCCATTCATTCTAATTTAAAAATGACTGAGGAAAAAGCAATGATGCGTTTATTAAATGCAGTGAACAATCCTTATACAAGTATTTTAGGCCACCCTACTGGTAGATTATTATTAAGCAGGAAAGGATATCCTGTGAATCATGAAGCATTAATAGATGCCTGCGCAGATAATAATGTGGTATTAGAATTAAATGCCCATCCCCGAAGATTAGATATGGATTGGCGTTTTATACACCTCGCATTACAACAGGATGTGCTTATTTCCATTAATCCAGATGCCCACGCGATTGAAGGATATGATGATTGTAGATATGGCGTACTGGTTGCCCAAAAAGCAGGATTATCAGCTGCTCAAAATTTAAGCAGTTTTGATTTAGCTGAAATGATGGAGTTTGTTGAATTCCAGCAATCTAAAAGGAATTAATAATTCGGAGGCAGCTGCCTATTTCACATATAAAAAATAGTCCCCTGGCATGAGTTCAAAACTCACTTCCTTATCAAAGGAGAACGCAAGCCCCGAAAAAATATTGATAAAGCTGCCTACCAACAGTTCATGGGAAAAGGAAATTTTTTGGACCTCATTGGAAACATTGAGCACAATCAATAAAACATTATTGGCATCATATCTTAAATAAGCCATGACCCTATTGGATTGGGTAGGCAAATTATAAGTAGCCCCATGGATTAATGCAGGATATTGCTTTCGGCTATGCGTAAGCGTTTTATAAAAATGATGGAGTGCTGGATCATTCCCCCAGGCAATACAATCCTTATCAAAAAATTTTAATCTTTGATGATTGGGCAGTTCCTGTCCGCTATATATTAATGGTAACCCTTTCCAAGTATGTGTAAACACCGCCCAGGGCTTGGCTGCGATCCCATATTTTTCATATTCAGTTCCATTCCAGCTATTTTCATCATGATTGGAAGTAAAAAATAATTTTAATGCCCCCGATGGATAATGTACATATCCTTCCAACACATTATACACTTCATTCATTCCCACCTGACCCTGATTTAGTTTTTCAGTTATATGCATCCAATCCCAGGCATAGCTTGCATCAAAGGTTGGATGGTAATTTGAATTTTCACATTCAGCCAACCAGAATAATGGTTTGATGATATCACAATGGGTGCGTGCCTCCTTCCAAAAGTCCAAGGGTACCAAATGTGCCATGTCACATCTAAAGCCATCTATATTAAAGTTGCGCACCCAATACTGCATGGCACCAATCAATGCGGCACGCATCTCCTTATTCTCATAATTTAAATCAACCACATCCTCCCAGCCATTTCGTTCAATAAAATTACCAGCGGCATCACGTGTAAACCAATCTGGATGATTGTCCATCCACTCATGATTCGCACCTGTATGATTTGCTACCCAATCAATAATCACTTTCATGTCATGATCATGGGCACAGCTTATCAAGTTTAATAAATCGGATTCATTCCCAAAGGCAGGATTAATTTTCGTGTAGCTGCTACAGGCATAATAACTACCTAAGGAGCCCTTCATTAACTTTTCACTTATTGGCGTAATGGGCATTAACCATAAAACAGTCACGCCCATATCTTTTAATCTTGGAATATGATTTACAAATGCGCTAAAAGTTCCTTCGGGCGAGTATTGCCTAATATTCACTTCATAAATGGTGGATGGGTTTACCCAAGACGCTATATTAAAATGAGCCTCCATTTATTTTCAAATTTTTAGTCAATTTTTTATTATCTTGGCAAATACATGAGTAACGCAAAGCCCCATTTAGATCGCAAATTAAGTCTTTTACATGCAACTGCCATCAACATGATTGATATGGTAGGTATTGGCCCCTTTGTCGTACTTAGTGTAGTTGCGCAAATTATGGCTGGCCCCTATTTTTTATATGCATGGGTTGCAGGTGCCATTTTATCCTACTTAGATGCCATGGTTTGGTCGCAATTAGGTGCGGCTTTACCGAGAGCCGGTGGAAGTTTTCATTTTTTAAAAGAAGGTTACGGAAAAAAATTGGGTCCATTGATGAGCTTTTTGTTTGTATGGCAAACCATGATTCAAGCCCCATTAGTGATCGCATCTGCTTCCATTGGATTTTCACAATACGCGAGTTACTTTTTTAATTTCTCTTTTATTCAAGAAAAAATAGTGAGTGGGTCGGTGGTGATTTTAGTGATTAGTCTTTTATATAGAAAAATTGAATCTATAGGTAAGATATCCGTGTTTTTATGGGTAGGCGTAATGGGCACCATGGCATGGATAATTTTTGGCGGCGTGATGCATGGACAATTTTTAGAACCCATCAAACATATCAATGATGGTTTTTCGATGCAACATGGTTTTGTAGCTGCATTGGGATTCGCTAGTGTAAAAACAATCTATAGTTATTTAGGATATTATAATGTATGTCATTTAGGGGGTGAGATCAAAAACCCAAGTAAAAACATTCCGCGCAGTATGTTTATTTCGATTACTGGTATCGCTATTTTATATTTATCCATGAATATTAGTGTTGCTAGTGTATTGCCATTAGAAACCATCATGAGTAGTAAATATGTGGTGAGTGAATATATTAAAGCCTTGTATGGCGAAAAAGCAGGCGCACTAGTGACTGTATTAATTTTAATGGTGGCTTTTGCTTCTTTATTTTCTGCAACATTGGGCTACAGCAGAATCCCTTATGCAGCGGCGCAGGACAAATCCTTTTTTAGTTTTTTTGGTGAGCTTCACCCTAAACTACATTTTCCGCACCGTTCCTTATTAGTATTGGGCGGCATCGCTTTTGCTTTTAGTTTATTATTTAGATTAAAAGAAGTAATCGATGCCATTTTAGCCATGCGTATCTTAATCCAATTCATTGGTCAAGCCATTGGATTAATGCTATTGGTCAACCGCAAAGGGAAAACATATTTTCCTTGGAAAATGCCTTTATACCCGCTTCCCTTATTGTTAGCCATTGTTATTTGGGTAGGTATCTTTATTTCAACAGGAACAAAAATGATGTTGAGTGGATTAGTGGTCATCAGCTTAGGCTTGATTGCTTATTTTATTGCAAAAAAAATGAAGTGGATCGGAAACGAAAACACAACTACAACATCTGTGTAAGGGCAGATTAGATTTATTTACTTTTAGTTCCAATACCACTAATCAACAGGCCAAATACAAGTCCAATGATTAATCCAATTTTTACATTTTTAATCATCCAGCCAATACCAAGGCCAATGAGTAATAAAGTAAATAAACTTACATTTCTTCGCATGGTATTATTTTTATTGGCTAATGTTTAGGTAATGCGATTAAGTTGGCTAATAGTTTAAATGCCCCTGGATTACCTGCAGGTAGTTGTCTAAATAAAGTTAAACTCAGATATACAAAATTACCCTTGCCATAGGGCGCAATTAATAAACTACCATTGGAAGGCGCTTCCCCTTTGTCACTCATCATTAATGGCATTTCAAAATGAGTATCTATATTTTC
>JBEATG010000001.1:0-2671 GCA_041162035.1 Bacteroidota bacterium | reverse complement strand
TCTATGGATAAGATTGTGGTAGTGTTTGGCGTATGAGCTAATGATAATTGGCATGGGCATAATTATGAACTTTTTGTAACCATCAAAGGGGTTCCAGACGCCGAAACCGGCTTTTTGTTTGATGTAAAAAAGCTAAGTATTATCATTAAGAAGCAAGTGATTGATGAATTAGATCACATGAATTTAAATTTAGATGTCCCATTTATGCAAGGTCAAATGTGTAGCACTGAAAATTTAGCAGTAGCCATTTGGAAACAGTTAGCCCCCCATATTCCACCGGTCGTGCAACTGCATTGCGTCAAGTTATATGAAACCCCACGTATCTATGTGGAGTACTTTGGGGAATAAGCCCAAAGCTTTTGCTTGTTCAAAATCAAGTATTTATTGTCGAAATTGGGTATTAAGCCCAAATCGTTTAATTTATTTAGCCATTTGCCTAAACAATATGGGTTCAATAGCGTTATTAATATTGTAACTTTGTCGTCTTAATTTAGAATCATGGAACAAAAAGTAGCGGTATTCAGAAAAGAGCATTTTAATGCCGCGCACAAATTGTTTTGTGCAGATTGGACAGACGAGGAGAACAAGCGGGTTTTTGGTGCTTGCAGTAATCCAAATTATCACGGTCACAACTACGACTTAATTGTAAAAGTGGTCGGTGTACCTGATCCAATCACAGGATTCGTAATCAATACCAAGGACTTAAGCAAAATTGTTGCTGAAGAAGTTATATCCAGATTTGATCACAAAAACTTAAACCTTGACACCGAGTTGTTTAAAAATTTAAATCCATCCGCAGAAAACATTGCAATTGTGATTTACAATTTATTAAGACCTCGTATTGCTGAGCAATTAGCATTAAAAATTCGACTTTATGAAACAGAAAGAAACTTTGTTGACTACCCCGCTTAAAGATCAAAAAATTGAGCTAAGCCATTTAATCATCGAAGAAATGGGAGATGAGCATAAAGCGAGTTCAGTGGATACGCCATTACGTTCGGATGCTTTTGATAAAACAGAGGAAGAAAAAATAGCTGCGATTGAGCCACATTTTAGAGCCATCATGGAAGTTTTAGGATTGGATTTAAATGATGATAGCTTAAGGGGGACACCACTTCGTGTAGCAAAAATGTATGTGAAAGAATTGTTCCAAGGATTAAATCCTGCGAACATGCCTAGCATGACTTTGTTTGAAAATAAATTTCAATACAATGAAATGTTGGTTGAAAAAAATATCAATTTTTATACGAACTGTGAGCATCATTTTGTTCCCTTCTTTGGTAAAGCACATGTTGCATATATCAGTAGTGGTAAAGTTATTGGCTTAAGTAAGTTGAATAGATTGGTTGAATATTTTTCAAAACGTCCGCAAGTGCAAGAGCGTTTAACTATGCAAATTGGTAAGGCATTACAAACAGTATTGCAAACACAGGATGTTGCAGTGATGATGGATGCAAAGCATTTGTGTGTATCAAGCCGTGGTGTAAAGGATGATAGTTCCAATACCATCACTAATTTTTTTGGTGGAAAATTTCAAGAAGAAAATACAAAAATTGAATTTCTAAAATATATAGATATAACTGATTAATTGCGTTTGGGTTAGTGGTTTGAATCGTAAGTGAATGGCGGAGCAAAAGCTCCGCCATTTTCATGTCCAATACCTACGCGCAACTATTCTTTCACATATAACTGAATTCATATATTTTTGTAAAAATGAATCATATGTCAAAAAATGCTTTTGTATTCCCAGGACAAGGAAGTCAGTTTTCAGGAATGGGAAAAAATTTATATGAATCCAATGTTACTGCCAAACAAATGTTTGAGCAGGCAAATGAAATATTAGGTTTTAGAATTAGTGATATCATGTTTGAAGGAACCGATGAGCAGTTAAAGCAAACCAATGTAACACAGCCAGCAATTTTTATACATTCTGTCATTGCTTATTTAACGCAACCTGCTGAAACAAGCGTAGTACCTGATATGGTTGCAGGACATTCTCTTGGAGAGTTTAGTGCACTTGTAGCCAATAAAGCTTTAAGCTTTGAAGATGCATTACGACTTGTAAGTATCCGAGCAAAAGCAATGCAAGCAGCTTGTGAAATTCAACCCTCTACCATGGCTGCAGTATTAGCATTAGCCGATGAAAAAGTAGAAGAAGTTTGTGCGCAGGTTCAAAATGAAACAGGTGAAATAGTAGTACCTGCCAATTATAATTGCCCTGGACAATTGGTGATATCTGGTTCGGTGAAGGGAATCGAGGTTGCTTGCGAGCAAATGAAAGCAGCAGGTGCAAAACGCGCCTTGGTATTACCAGTGGGTGGGGCCTTTCATAGTCCATTAATGAATCCAGCAAAAATAGAATTAGCAGCAGCGATTGAAGCGACCCATTTTAACAACCCCATTTGTCCGGTTTACCAAAATGTAACGGCTACTGCAGTATCAGATCCAGCTCAAATAAAGCAAAATTTAACAGCCCAATTAACGGGCGCCGTGCGTTGGACGCAAACCGTTCAGGCGATGGTTGCCGACGGCGCCACTCATTTTACGGAGTATGGTCCAGGCAAGGTCTTACAAGGTTTAGTCCAAAAAGTACACAAGGAAGCCGTGGTTGCGGGGGTAAACTAAAAAATAACATAAGTTTTACATCATATTCAAGCCCTTAGAACAATCT
>JBEATG010000315.1:0-3817 GCA_041162035.1 Bacteroidota bacterium | reverse complement strand
GTATCAAATCATGTTTAATGGGTTTGGTGTAGCCGCTTATTTATTTTGTACTTTCTTTTTCGTACTAGGGGTGAATTTGTTTTTTACAAAACCCATTTTTAGTTTATGGCGTAATGTTCGTTATGTAATTATTGGGTTATTGGTTTTAAGCACTTGTTTTGCATTTGTGTCTGCACAAGCTGCATTTTCATGGGGCGGTGCATTGGGTGAATATAGTAGTAGTTGGTTAATTAAGTGGGTGGGTAATTTTGGAACAGGCGCTATTTTATTCGTCGCTGGATTTAGTTATTTTATATGGCGTTTTAACCCAATCTTCCATCTGCCTAATTTCAGTTTTTTACTCCCTAAGAAAAAGGAGGAAGCATTTATAAGTGAGGACAACGAAGAAGCAGTTAAACAAGAATGGGATTTAAATCAATCAGCAAACCTGCAAAATGTCGGCGGCAATAAGCTTAAGGAAAATAGAGATGCGGAGGGTAATTTGATACCTACAGATGTTGCGGATGGGGGAAAGCTTTTCATTGATGAGTTATCCTTAGAAGAAGAAGAAAATACAAACATCGCCGAACTGGAACCCACATTAATTGAAGAAGAAGATGAAATTCCTGAGGTGGCGCCCATCGTTGAAGTAGTGCCCACAAAAAAGAATATTGCGAATTTTGATGGAGAGTTGTTGGAGGATCTGGACTTAGAAATTAAAGAAGGGGCAGAAGAAGCAGTCATTCCTGCAGCTGCTATTGGTAGTTTAGCGACCAAATATGATGCAACACTTGATTTAAAAAATTACAAGTATCCTAATATTAATTTATTAGAGACGCATGGCAGTGAAAAAATTGTACAGGATCCAGAGGAATTGGAAACGCACAAAAACCAAATCATTGCGACATTAAAAAATTACGATATTTCAATACAACGTATTGCTGCTACTGTTGGACCTACGGTGACTTTGTATGAAATTGTACCAGCGCCTGGTGTTCGTATTAGTCGTATTAAAAACCTAGAGGATGATATTGCATTAAGTTTAGCCGCATTAGGGATACGTATTATTGCACCTATTCCTGGCAAGGGTACCATTGGTATTGAAGTACCCAATATTCGCAAGTCCGTGGTGAGTATGAAAACATTATTGGCGAGTGAAAAATTCCAAACGAGTCAATACTCACTTCCAATTGCGATTGGTAAAAAAATTGACAATGAAAATTTCATTGTGGATTTGGCAAGCATGCCGCATTTATTAATGGCAGGAGCCACAGGGCAAGGTAAGTCGGTGGGTTTAAATGCAATTTTAGTTTCCTTATTATATAAGAAGCATCCATCGCAATTAAAGTTTGTTTTGGTGGATCCTAAGAAAGTGGAGTTGAGTTTATACCGCGTTATTGAAAAACATTTTTTAGCAAAACTACCTGGTGAGGAAGATGCAATTATTACTGATACCAAAAAAGTAATCAGTACTTTAAATGCATTGTGTATTGAAATGGATAATCGTTATGATTTATTAAAGGAAGCAGGTTGTAGAAATATCAAAGAGTATAACGAGAAGTTTACAGCAAGAAAATTAAATCCTGAAAAAGGGCATCAATATTTACCATTCATCGTTTTAGTCGTGGATGAGTTTGCTGATTTAATAATGACTGCTGGTAAGGAAGTAGAAATGCCAATTGCTCGTTTGGCGCAGTTAGCGCGTGCAGTGGGTATACATTTAATCATCGCAACACAACGACCTTCTGTAAATATTATTACGGGTACCATCAAAGCAAATTTCCCTGCGCGTATTGCGTTTAAGGTATCTAGTAAAATTGATAGCCGTACCATTTTAGATGCGGGTGGTGCTGAGCAATTAATTGGTAAGGGAGATATGCTTGTAAGTTATAATGGGGAAATTACACGTTTGCAATGCGCATTTGTCGATACCCCTGAAGTGGATCGCGTTTGTAATTTTATTGCAGAACAAAAAGGCTATCCGCAGGCCTTCTTATTACCAGAATACACGGATGAGAAAGATATGGATGCAAGTGGTTTTAATGCGAATGATCGAGATCCATTATTTGAAGATGCGGCTAAATTAATCGTGAATGCACAAATGGGTTCCACCTCCTTAATACAGCGCCGTATGAAACTAGGGTACAATCGGGCTGGACGTTTAATGGACCAATTAGAGTCGGCTGGGATCGTTGGGGCAAGCCAAGGCAGTAAGCCAAGAGAAGTGCTTTATAAAACGGATGCAGAGCTATTCGATTTTTTACAAAACCTATAACACCTATCATCTAACCCCTTTTAAAAGTCCTATTTGAATTGGATGTTTCATTAAACAACAATTGACTATTTTTGTAAAATGATAACTTTTAATAAAAACGCTTAAAATCAACCAAAAACTGAAAATGAGATATTTATTTATATTATTTATAGCCCTTATTTCGCTTCCATCTTTGGCGCAAAAGGATCCACAAGCCAAGGCCTTATTAGACCAATTAGGGCAAAAAGTGAAGCAGTCCAAAGGGATTTTAGTCAATATTCAACTTAGCACTAAAAATAACAAGGGAAAGTCCATGGGGGAAAAGTCCATTAAGTTAAAGATGAAAGGGGATAAATACCTCTTAAATGAGGGTAAAATGGAAATTCTTTGTGATGGCTTGAGTATCTATAATTTTGATGGGGCTAACTCCATTTCTAAGTCAGCCATGGGGGAGTCGGATCAAACATTAAGTCCCCAAAAATTATTGTCAGGTAACTACGATAAGGACTTCAATTTCAGCTTGTTAAGTCAAAATACAACCAAGGCTACCATCGAATTATACCCCATCGATAAAAGAAAGAATTTTCAAAAAGTGACCCTGATTATTGATAAGCTCAAGTCGGCCTTATCCAAGGCTACCATATTGGATAAAAGCAACAATATAACCGATGTTAAGGTCCTTTCTATCAGTTACACAGCCCTATTAGCAGATAACCTATTCATTTTTAATCGCGCCAAATATCCAAAAAACGTTGAAATTTTTGATTGATTTACGCCTTTTCCACGTATCTTCGCAGCCGAAATAAAAAAATAAAATCGTAGTTAATCGTTAACTACAAAAAAAGAAGTTTTACAATGGCTACATTAACAAAAGAAAAAAAAGCAGGCATTTTTGCTGAATTTGGCGGAAAAGCAACTAACACTGGTTCAATTGAAGCACAAGTTGCCTTATTAACTGAGCGTATCGCGCACATTTCTGGACATTTGAAAGAAAACCACAAAGACCATTCAACTCAAAGAGGGTTAATGCAATTAGTGGGTCAGCGTAAGCGTTTGTTAGTTTATTTGCAAAAACATAACCTTACTGGTTACCGCGCTCTAATTGAAAAATTAGGCTTAAGAAAATAATTCATAACAATCTTATAATAGCTGTCCCAACTGTACAACACGGTTGGGATTAGTTGTTTATATACAATCGTTTCTAACAAGAAAAGATTTAAAACAAATTAACATGTTATCACAACCCAAATCAGTTAAATTCGAAATTAATCCTGGTCAGGAGGTATTTATCGAAACTGGCAAATTAGCCCGTCAAGCTGACGGCGCAGTAACCGTAAGACAAGGCAATTGTATTTTATTAGCAACTGTCGTAGCGAACAAAGATCCAAAAGATGGTCAAGACTTTTTTCCATTAAGCGTAGATTATCAAGAAAAATTTGCATCTGCAGGTCGTATTCCTGGATCCTTCTTTAAAAGA
The DNA here is from genome assembly GCA_041162035.1 of Bacteroidota bacterium. Taxonomy (GTDB): domain Bacteria; phylum Bacteroidota; class Bacteroidia; order Chitinophagales; family Chitinophagaceae; genus Sediminibacterium. Next base: position 107 of record JBEATG010000315.1, on the reverse strand, counting down.
GAAGCGCGTTTAAATGACTATGAAATTTTAACAAGCCGTTTGATTGATCGTGCACAACGTCCTTTATTCCCTGAAGATTATTTATGTGATGTACAAGTATTAATCTC
>JBEATG010000314.1:0-3135 GCA_041162035.1 Bacteroidota bacterium | reverse complement strand
GTAATATTGAGCCATTAAGTATCAGAGGAAAATACAATATTGAATCAGGCAATTACGACTTTAACTTTCAATCCTTTATTAAAAAACCATTTGAGTTGATTCCTGAAATAGGCAATTATATTGAATGGACCGGCAATCCATACGATGCCGAAATTCATGTGGATGCTCGTTACACCGCAGATCGTATTAGTTTAAATGAGTTAGTGGGGAGCGCTAATTTTAGCAATGCTGTAAAATCGTATCGTGGAAGTGTTTACGTCATAGCTGCATTAAGAAATAAATTATTCCAGCCTAGCATTAAATTCAGTATCGCATTTCCACAAGGAAATCCGATCAGCTCCGATAACGAATTTTCTCAATTCATTACCCGATTAGAAAGAGACGAAAATGAAATTTTAAAACAGGTGTCCTTCTTAATTGTATTTAACTCATTTGCACCCGTTGGATTTAGTACAGGCAATAGCAATAACGCCTACAGTATGACTTCGATTGGCATCAATACCATATCACAATTGTTGACCAAAGAAGTTAATAAATCAGTGACCAATTTATTGAATAAGGTAACCGGCGATAATAGCTTACGATTTGATATTGGATCATCGGTATACAATAGTGGAAATTTATTAGACCCTACCGGATCGGGCATTCCGATCAACGCAAATAAAATTGACCGTCAAAGAGTGAATTTAAAATTGGGCAGAAGCTTTTTAAATGACAAAGTAATAATTAATGTGGGCGGCGACTTGGATTTTAATGTTCGCAGCACTACCAATATTCAAAATGATAATTTGCAGTGGTTACCCGATTTAAATATTGAGTTTATACTGACGAGGGATCGAAAATTAAGAGCGATTGTATTTAACAGAAACAGCCTTGATATTAATGGAAGTAGTTTGGGTCGTCGTAATCGACAAGGAGTAAGTATCTCCTACCGAAAAGATTTTGAGAAATTCTTATTCTAGCCCCGCAACAAAAAGAAATTATTTATTTGCATTCGCAACAAACCACTCCGTAGCCAACGCGTAGCCTTTTAGTCCCAGCCCAACTATGGAGCCTACTGACTTTGCAGTAACATGAGAAATTTTTCGGAAGTCCTCCCTAGCATGCACATTACTGATATGCACTTCAATCACAGGGGTTTTAATTGCAGCAACTGCATCCCCAATGGCAATAGAAGTATGGGTGTAAGCAGCAGGGTTTAATATAATGCCATCTTGATCAAAGCCATATTGCTGAATTGCATTCACCAACTCCCCTTCAACATTCGATTGGAAATAAGTAAAATTAACTTGTGGAAAATCTTTTTTCAACTGCGCAAAAAAATCATCAAAAGTTTCATTGCCATAAACACCTGGTTCACGCTTTCCTAATAAATTTAAATTAGGCCCGTTAATGATCGTAATATTTGGCATAGTTGCAAATTGAAATGGTGCGTAATGAAAGGATTTACATTGTATCCATTATCCTTTTAATACTTCAATATTAATTAGACTTCATTAAAGATACAAAATCGTCAAACAAATACCTGCTATCGTGCGGGCCTGGTGTTGCTTCAGGATGGTACTGAACACTAAACGCAGGACGATCATTTAACTTGATGCCTTCAATAGAATCATCATTTAAATTCACATGTGATATAGTCACATTTGGATGTTTGCGCACTGCTTCAGGATCCACACCGAAACCATGGTTTTGTGTAGTGATTTCACATAAGCCTGTGATTACATTTTTCACTGGGTGATTTAAACCACGATGACCATGATGCATTTTGAAAGTAGGTATATCATTCGCAAGTGCCAATAATTGATGCCCTAAGCAAATACCAAAAACTGGTTTTTTCTCATTCAATACTTCCTTAATGGTTTTAATGGCGTAATCCATTGGTGCTGGATCACCAGGACCATTGGATAAAAAATAACCTGTAGGATTAAATGCTTTCAAGGTCGCAAAATCTGTTTTTGCAGGATGCACTCTTACATGCGCACCTCTTTCCACCAAGCATTGTAAAATATGTTCTTTCACACCAAAGTCTAAAACAGAAACTTTGATCGCTGAATCTTTATCTCCTAATTCATAAATTTCTTTTGTGCTCACCGTACTCGCTAGTTCAAGTCCATCCATACTAGGCACTTTAGCTAATTGCGCTTTTAATGCAGCGACATCTAAATTATCGGAGGAGATGATACAATTCATAGCACCTTGTTGACGCACATGCGCCACTAGTGCCCTTGTATCTAATCCTTCAATGGAAACAATATTGTTATTGACCAAATACTCATTCAAATTACCATCCGCCATTAAACGGCTGTATTTTTCTTCTAAGTTGCGACCAATTAAACCATGAATTTTTACTGATTTACTTTCAACATCGGTTGACTTAACACCGTAATTTCCCACGTGTACATTATTCATGATAATGACTTGCCCCGTATAACTAGGATCGGTAAAAACTTCTTGATAGCCTGTCATCCCCGTATTAAAACAAATTTCACCAGTCGTGGTACCAATTTTACCAAAAGCTTGACCGTGGAATACATTACCATCAGCTAAAACTAAAATTGCAGGTTGTGTAGACATTGTATTGGTGTTTTGTTATGCAAAAAAAGAAACTATTTTTTACTTTTCCATAATAACTTTTGAACATATTGTTTATTCCCCATTTTCAGCCCATTTTAGGCAAAAAAAAGGCAAGACTGACGTCTTGCCTTATATGTCAAATAATTATGATCATTATTCAGCAGGTGTTGCTTCATCTGTAGCAGCAGGTGCTTCAGTTGTAGGTGCTTCTGCTTCAGCTGCGGCTTTTTTAGGCGCTGCAGTTGCTTTACTACGACGTGTTTTTTTAGCTGGTTCAGCTGCAGTCGCGATAGAATTACCGTAAATTTCATTGAAATCAACTAATTCGATCATTGCTTTTTCAGCATTATCACCTGGACGTATACCTAATTTGATAATTCTAGTATAGCCACCTGGACGTGTAGCAATTTTAGGCGCTACTACTGTAAATAATTCTTTTACAGCAGTTTTATCGTTTAAATAGCTAAACACCACTCTGTGGTTGTGCATGATTTCTTCCTTGTTCGCCGATTTTTTAGTTTTAGTAATCAATGGCTCAACATATTTTCTTAAAGCTTT
>JBEATG010000310.1:0-4026 GCA_041162035.1 Bacteroidota bacterium | reverse complement strand
ACAGTATATTCAATCAATGGTTTTAACGGCGTATGATGATGAAATTTAAAACTTTCATAGTTGGTATGTTTTACATTCCAACCAAATTCATTTAATACGGCTAGCGTTAAATCGATATATGGTTTGCTTTTTAAATCCAACACCTTTATTTCTGTGTCATATACTTCAGTGGCCGCATACGCCATTAATAAACCGGTTAAAAACTGCGAGCTTAAGGATCCATCCACAGTGATGTTTGCTGGTTGTAAAGGCCCTTTTATTGTAATTGGTAAAAAACCTTTTTGCGATGTTATGGTAACACCCAAGGAAGGAAATATTTCATCAAAAAAATGCATCGGTCTTTTTACTAAGCTTCCCTTTCCTTCAATGCTGATGTTTTGGTTACTTAAGGCGGCAATGGGGGTAAACATCCGAATCCCTAAGCCACTTTCACCACAATTCATGTCTGGCCCCACTGGGTTCACCCCATTTGAAGTCACAATGACCGTTGCATTATTTATTTCATTGTTCCCTGCTTTGTTTATTTCAACAATAGCACCTAATTTTTGAATGACATCCATTGCAGCCAAATCATCATTTGAATGACCAGGATTATGTATAATTGTTTGGCCTTTGCGCAATAATGCAGCAGCACATGCTCTTTGCATACTACTTTTACTTGCTGGTGCAATTTGCTCCCCTACTAATTTTGATGGATATACTATTACACGCATCTTATGAATACAACTTGATTAATTTTTCTAATGATTTCATAGGCACCGTTTCATACACGGCATTTCCTAGTTTATTTAATAACACATACTGCATCCCTTTGCTTGCCTTTTTCTTATCCTTTTGCATTACGTCCATCGCTTGTGTAATATCAAAACGCATGTTAATTGGCAAGCCATATTTTTTTAGGGTTTCAATTAATATTCCCGTATCTGTAAAGCCAAGTAAAACTTGAGATATTTTTGCAGCATACACCATTCCAATACTAATTGCATGGCCATGTAGTAATGCATGTTGATTTTCAATGGCGTGTCCAATAGTGTGTCCAAAATTGAGCAACTTACGGTCGCCTTTTTCAAACTCATCCTTTTGCACCACAGTCATTTTAATTCTTACATTTTTTTCAACCAAGGCGATTAATTCTTTTTTATTTTTTTGATAAAATAACAAGTCATGTGTCGCCAATTGCTTCATCATTTTAGCATCCTTGATGGCTGCATGTTTAATAATTTCAGCAAACCCATTTTCCCATTGATGATGGGGTAATGTTTTCAAAAAATCAAAATCGTATAATAAAAAGGTAGGTTGCTTAATGAGTCCAACCATATTTTTATATATGCCAACATCAATGCCATTTTTGCCACCAATACTAGCATCCACCATGGCCAAAATTGTAGTAGGTACAAAACCAAAAGATACCCCACGCATATATATACTTGCAGCATAGCCTACCATATCGGTAACTACACCGCCACCCACACCTATTAGCACTGCTTCACGCGTGGCACCTAAATTAAGTAAGGCTTCAATAATAAAATTGACAGTGTCTTGCTGTTTGTGCTCCTCACCTGCTGGAAAGACAATTGTTTTTTTACCCTTGAATTTATTTTGGTGCAAGGCATATACATTTTCATCCGTGATGTAATATGCATTTGCCTTGTTGACCAATTTGTCAATAGCTTGAAATCTGCCATCTAATATAAATGACACTGTACTTGTAGCTAATTTAACTTTCCAGTTTTTCATGTATTTGATTAAGGATTACTAATTAAAATAAAGCCATTGTACCATGAATCATTAAAAGTACAAGGCTTTATTGAACTCGAAAGTTATTTATTCATTACTTTATTTTGGTGCTGAATACTTTCCATGTGAACTGCATCCATATACTTGGTAATAAAATCCTCGCTTAAGCCAATTTTATTTCCTTTGCCTACCGCACGCTCTAGAATTTCATTCCAACGATTGGTTTGCAAAATAGTAATGTCATTGTTCTTTTTATATTCACCAATTTTTTCAGCCACCTTCATACGCGTAGCTAAAACTTGTAACAACTCATCATCCAATTGATTAATTTGTTGACGTAACTTTTCTAGCGCTGCATGGTATTCAGCAGAAGCTACATCTTCTTTTCTCCAACGAATTGCTTCCAACATCTCTTTTAACACTTCTGGTGTAATTTGTTGTTTGGCATCGCTCCAAGCATTATCTGGATCAATATGTGATTCAATAATTAAACCATCAAAATCCAAGTCCATTGCTTGTTGCGCTACTTCTTGTAAAATATCACGACGACCACAAATATGTGAAGGATCATTGATCATTGGAATACCTGGGTAACGACGTTTCATTTCAATAGCCAAATGCCACATAGGTGCATTTCGGAATTCCGTATTGCCATAAGAGCTAAATCCACGATGTATTAAACCCAAATCCTCAATGCCTGCTTTTGCGATACGTTCCATCCCTCCAATCCATAATTCTAAATCAGGATTGATTGGATTTTTTATTAAAACTGGAACTTTTACCCCTTTTAATGCATCTGCAATTTCTTGCACACTAAAAGGATTCACAGTTGTTCGAGCACCTACCCACAAAACATCAACATCAAAATGCAATGCATCTTCCACTTGCTTCGCTGTAGCCACCTCAATCGCTACTGGAAGTCCAGTTTCTTTTTTGGCTTGTTGCATCCAAGGTAAACCCTTAGTGCCAATACCTTCAAAACTTCCCGGACGCGTTCTTGGCTTCCAAATACCTGCACGCATAATATCCACTTTACCTGTGGCTGCTAATCGAATAGCAGTTTGCATCACTTGTTCCTCCGTTTCTGCGCTGCAAGGACCTGATATAATCAAGGGTGATTTTTTTAATAAAATGCTTACTTTTTGTTGTTGTTCTGTTAAGTCTGCCATTTTTCCCAATTTTAATATTTAAATATTTATTTTATTTATAACCTTTATGAAAAAGTGTCAATAACGTTTTTTATTGACCTTCTTTTTTGCTAAATCCTTTTGGACCACCACTGTCTGCGTCATTCATTCTAATACGACGGCCTTTGTAATTTTTACCATCTACTGCATTGATCATTTGTTTTGCAGCACCTGATTCAATCTCCACCCAGCTATTCATATCGCGCATATCAATTTTTCCTAAAGCTTCTTTTCTTAAATCACTCATGTCTAATATAAATTGTAAAAAGCTTGCTTTATAAAAACCATCCTTGGTACCTAAGTTCACAAATAATCTAGTATAACCACTTGCCTCTCTTTCCGCACCACGACTTCCGCGATCCGAAGAAACACGATCCGATGAACTGCGTTCCATTCCACGATCATTACTTCTTGTGCGACCACGATCAGCACCGCCAAATTCTTGACGACGGCTATCACGATTGCGATCCTGTTGTTGCATAGGTTCACGACGTCCTTTATCTGCGGTACGAATATTTAAATCCTGTGCATTTTCGTAATAACTTAAGAAACGATTAAATTCCAAAGCAGCGACACGCTTTAAAATTTCTTCCTTGGTCATGTCTGCAAATTTTTCTGCTAACATTGGAACGTAAGTTTCATAATCACCATGACTCACGTCGGTTGACATTAACTTATCCATGACATGGAAAAATTGCTTGCGACATACATCCTTACCACTTGGAATATCCAATTTATGGAAAGTACATTTATTGATATTCTCAATTTGACGCAAACGATAAGATTCACGTGCATGTACAATCGAAATACAAATTCCTTGACTACCCGCACGACCTGTACGACCACTTCTATGGGTATACACTTCTACATCATCAGGTAATTCAAAATTGATGACATGCGTAATTCCTTTTACATCAATACCACGTGCAGCCACATCCGTTGCAATTAATAATTGCAAACTTTTATCTCTAAATTGGCCCATTACGCGATCACGTTGTTGTTGCGTTAAATCACCATGGATGGCATCTATATCATAACCTTCGCGTGTTAATCTTTGTGCTACATCCTGTGCATCCGCCTTGGTACGGGTAAAAATAATCCC
>JBEATG010000094.1:0-7137 GCA_041162035.1 Bacteroidota bacterium | reverse complement strand
AGTATATTATATAGCTATTATAGAGAAGGGTTGGATCAATTGGTTGAAAAACCTGCTGTCGCAAGAGCAGCTATTTTAAATTCCTTAATGAGCATGCAGGAATTGCTGGAGGCAAGTTCGAATACAATGGCAGTTCCTATTTTAATGCAAGGAAAGGTTACGGAGATCATTGGTATTTTTGGGAATGCGGATAAGTCAATGAAAAAGCAATTAATTACGACACTATCTGCCATTGATATTACCAACATTAACAAGTACAAAGAAAAATTAGAATGAGGTATTTAATATTTATCATCCTCTTATTTTTTGCAGCCTGTAACTTTTCAAGTAAAGGAAAACCGGTGGTGAAATTTCCTGTGATGCAAAAAGTCATATGGGAATTGATGAAAACGGATGATTATTATATCCGAATTTCATTATCGGATACGAGTATAAAAGGAAAGCATAAGAATATCGAAATGTATGAGCAGATTTTTCAATTAAACAAGATTACTGCCAAGGATTTTTATACGACTATTGAATATTACGAAAAACACCCAATTTTGTTTAAGGAATTAATGGATTCGGTGAGCAGTTTGTCGAAAAAGGAAAATTTAACACCAATAAGACCCTTGATAAAATAAAAATACAAGTTCCCTGTATTACTTTTGTAAAAACTATAATTAATCATTAAAATTCATAAAAAATGAGCATTTCAATCGGACAAGCAGCTCCTGCTTTTACATTATTTGACACAGACAAAAAAGCAACTTCATTATCAGACTACAAAGGAAAGAATGTAGTTGTATTGTTTTTCCCTTTAGCATTTACAGGCGTGTGTACTACTGAATTATGTAGCATCAGAGACAATATTGGTGTTTACAATACTGCAAACGCGGAAGTATTGGGAATTTCAGTTGATTCTTTATTTACATTAGGTAAATTTAAAGAAGAGCAAAAATTAAATTTCTCTTTATTGAGTGATTTTAATAAAGCTGCATCAAAAGCATTTGATGTATTGTATGAAACTTTCCCAGCATTTGAAATGCAAGGCGTTGCAAAGCGTTCTGCTTTCGTGATTGATAAGGAAGGGGTAGTTCAATATGCTGAAATATGTCCAACGCCAGGTGACTTGCCTAATTTTGAGGCTATCCAAACAGTGTTGAATACATTAAACTGAAACATTAAATCTTGTTAGGTTTTATGAAATATAAACCTACAAGATTTAATCGCTAATTATTTTAAAAGGATTCCAATAAATTGGAATCCTTTTTTAGTTCTTGCTAGATTTTTTATAGAATATAAAAATCGCAAGAAGATCTCTAATTATTTTAAAAGGGTCCCGACTAGTCGGGACCCTTTTTTATTTCTTGCTAGTTATTAAAAATTTGTTTTCTATCTATCACAAACCTCCACAATCAAAAACTTTAAGTAGTGGGTGTTTTCCATACCCCAAATAATAGGATGGTCGCTGGATTGGGATTGATAAGTCACTTGTCTAATTCTTTTCTTAGCATCTCTTGCAGCCATATCAATGGTATCTAAAAATAATTCTGGACTCACTAAGTTGGTGCAACTTGATGTGACTAAAAATCCGCCACTATTGATCATCTTCATTCCACGTAAGTTAATTTCCTTATATCCTGTGATGGCCTTGTTAATACTATTTCTGCTCTTTGTAAATGCAGGAGGATCCAACATCACCACATCGTATTTTCGACCTTCTTTGCCCCATGTTTTTAATACATCAAAAGCGTTCATGGTTTCAAACTTAACAATATGATCTAGCTTATTCAATGCGGCATTTTTGTTTGCTTGCGCGACTGCACTTTCTGAAATGTCAATGCCTAAAACTGATTTAGCACCATAGTGTGCAGCGTGAATTTCAAAGGTGCCCGTGTAAGTAAATGCACCCAATACATCGGCACCAGAAACAATTTTTTGAATGGCGCGGCGATTGTCTTGTTGGTCTAAAAAGTAACCCGTTTTTTGTCCATTCTCAATATTCACATAAAATTGTAAGCCATTTTCATTAATTGTAATTTCAGTAGGGAATGGGTCGCTTAAAAAACCTTTAATTTGCGTAAGTCCTTCTAATTCTCTAACAGGAACATCGTTTCTTTCGTAAATTCCTTTGGGATTAAAAATAGCTTTAATCGCATCTACAATTGCAGGTTTCCATTTTTCAATACCCAGTGATAAAGTTTGTAAAACAAAGTAGTCATTAAATTTATCAATAATTAATGCAGGTAATTCATCTGCCTCACCGAATACCAATCTACAATTTTCAACATACCCTAATTGTTGGCGGTAGGCCCAAGCTGTGGCAATTTTTTTATGAAAAAAGGCGGCATCAATGGTATCTCTATGACGGGATAAAAGTCGAATGGTAATTTGGGAATTGGGATTTATGTAGCCGCGACCTGCCAATTGGCCATCAAAAAAATAAACTTCGACCAAGTCACCAGGCTCCACTGTCCCCGCAATACGGTCAATTTCATTATTATAAATCCAAGGGTGGCCTGAAGCAATCCTTTGGGTTATTTTCTTGTTTAAATACACCTTTGTCATGGCACAAATATAGGCAGAGAATAAGTGACAACTTGTTCATTTTTAGGCCCTTTTATGTCAATTTTGCTATTTTATTGCTTTGGCAATATTTTTGGGAGATATTTGTATCAATAACAGACTATGCAAGATAAAGAACCTATAAACACAACATCGGACAAAATGGAGGAAAAAACAGTCGAAAACGAGTCAACCAATGAGTCAAATCCCACAACAGAGGAGACAACTGAGGAAGTGCCCGTTTTAAGTGAATTAGAAACCCTACAATTGGAGTTAGTTGATCAAAAGGACAAATACCTAAGGTTAATGGCTGACTTCGAAAATTTCAGACGTCGTACCGCAAAGGAGCGTATTGAATTAATACAAACGGCAAGCAAGGAGGTCATTGTTTCCTTTTTGGATGTGCTGGATGATTGTGATCGTGCTGAAAAACAATTAAATAGTTCAGATGATATTGCTTTACAAAAAGAAGGCATTCAATTGGTGTTTAATAAAGTAAGGTCTACTTTGAATGCAAAGGGTGTCGTTGCGATGGTAAGTGTCAACGAAACTTTTGATGTTGATAAGCATGAAGCAATTACTGAAGTGCCGGTGCCTAATAATAAGATGAAAGGAAAAATTGTAGATGAAATATCCAAAGGTTATTTCTTAAATGATAAAATTATTCGTTTTGCTAAAGTGGTGGTAGGAAAATAAAAAAAGCATTATGTCAAAAAGAGATTTTTACGAAATATTAGGAGTGAGTAAATCTGCATCCGCTGATGAAATTAAAAAAGCGTATCGTAAGGTGGCCATGCAATTTCATCCAGATCGCAATCCAGGGGACAAGCAAGCCGAAGAAAAATTCAAGGAAGCTGCGGAGGCTTATGAAATATTAAGTGATGGTGATAAAAAAGCAAAGTATGATCGATTTGGTCATCAAGCATTTGGTCCTGGCACTGGCGGTGGAAGTGGATTTGGCGGCGGCGGCGGAATGGATATGAATGATATTTTTAGTCAATTTGGCGACATATTTGGGGATGAAGGATTTGGTGGATTTTTTAGCGGCGGCGGTTCTAGGTCAAGGTCGTCAAGAGCGACTGGACAAAGAGGCAGCAATTTGCGTATTAAATTAAAGTTGAGTTTTGAAGAAATTGCGAATGGGGTTAATAAGAAAGTAAATGTGAAAAAGCATGTTACTTGTACAACCTGTGGTGGTAATGGCGCTAAGGATAAAAATAGTGTGCAAACCTGCGGCACTTGTAATGGTTCGGGTCAAGTGAAACGTGTGACCAATACTTTTTTAGGTCAAATGCAAACCGTGAATACTTGTCCTTCCTGTAATGGTCAAGGAAATACGGTTACTGCAAAATGTGCGGGATGTAAAGGCGAAGGTCGTATGTATGGCGAAGAAACCATTTCCATTGATATACCAGCTGGTGTTCAGGATGGCATGCAATTAAGTATGTCTGGAAAAGGTAATGCAGGTGAGCGCGGCGGAAGTCCGGGTGATTTAATTATCATGATTGAAGAAGAACCACATGAGTCGCTACATAGAGATGGCTTAAATGTAGCCTATGATTTATACATCACTATTCCTGATGCTGTTTTTGGTACCAGTGTGGAAGTGCCTACGATTGATGGTCGTGCTAAAATAAAAATACCACCTGGAACACAAAGTGGTAAAATATTTAGATTAAAAGGAAAAGGATTTCCTGAAGTGCAAGGATATGCAAAAGGGGATCAGTTGATTAATGTAAACATATGGACACCACAGCAGGTGAGTGATGAGGAAAGGACAGCTTTGGAAAAAATGCAATTAAGCGAAAACTTCAAACCCAAAAATACAAAGGGGGAGAAAAGTTTTTACGATCGTGTAAAAGAAGCTTTCAGATAACAACAAACTATTCAATTAAAACTAGACTAGTCTTCTTTTAATTGATAAATATCCTTGGAATTACGACCAAGTCCGTCGTAATCTAATCCATAACCCACTACAAATTTGTTGGGGATTTCAAAGCAATCATAGTCCACCTTAATAGGATAGGCAAGTGCCTCTTTTTTATTTAATAGTACCGCAATTTTTAAAGAAGCTAATTGTTGTGATTGTAATTGTGGTAAAAAATGGTGTAGGGTTTTGCCTGTATCAATAATATCTTCCAAAATGATTACGTGTCGGTCGTTTAAATTGGTATCCAAACCAATTGCTGTAATTACATTTCCTGTGGAACTCACTCCTTTATAGGAAGCTAGCTTTACAAAACAAACTTCTGCTTCAAAATCAAGGTGCTTAAACAAATCTGCGGTAAATAAAAACGACCCATTCAATATGGATAAGAATAAGGGTTTTTTATCGCCATAATCCTTTTTTAATTGTTGCGCGAGCAGTTGAATTTTTTCCTGAATCTCTTGATCTGTGATATAGGGTGTAAATTCCTTGTCATGTATTTTGATTGTAGGCATAGGGTAACTTTTAATTTAAATAACTTTTAAACGGACTATTTCTTAAGCGATAGTTTTGGCTTTTGTTCTTTGGGTTTTACTAAAATTAGCTGTGTACCTGCTGCAGGATTATCGCTAATACCAGGGTTGTATTCCTTTAATTTTTTTAATTGAATGCCTTCTTTTTGACTAATGTCATAGAGGCTTTCACCGGTGACTACTAGATGAAAACTTTTATCAGCTTCTGCTTTTTTGTTTGCTAAAAATAATAATTGGTCCTCTGCTAACAGGTCGGTTTCCTTTAAATCATTAAATACAAAAACCTTGTATAAGGGTATATTATTTTCAGTTGCTATTTGTAAAAGCGAAGTACCTGCTTTAGCCCATATCACTGAAACTTGATTAATTTTAAAGGGTTTCTCAGGGTAAATGCTGATTGGCTTTTTCGCTATTGTATCTTTTACAGGAGTATTCGCTTTTTTGGCAATTGCAGTATCCTTACCAATACTATTTATTTTTATTTCGGTAACCGTTGCGTTTGTTTTGGGTTTTGTGACCATCGTTGTATCCTTACCAATACCATTCATTTTTATTTCGGTAACCGTTGCGTTTGTTTTGCTTGATTCAATGCCTTTAATATTATTAATAGGCAAGCTTGCTTGATTGATATAATTGCTAGCACTATCCTTTACTGCCTTTACTTGAATGTTGGTATCCTTATTTACTGCAATGTTAGTATCCTTATTCACTGGCATCCTTAACCCTGTTTCTTTGGGTGCCTCCATTGATGAATTTGAACCAGTTTCTTTTTTATCCAGACTTGTGTTTTTTGCAACTACTTCTTTTGCAACAACCATTGGTTTTTCTGTCACAGTGGTTGTTTCTGTTTCAGCTGTATCATTTTCGTCATTTAATTCAGGGAAATTGAATTGAGACAATTCATAATCATCCATTACTTTCATCAATTTAAAAGCATAGTCACTTGCAGTTGCATATCCTGCCTTTTTTAAACCAATCGCCCATGCAGAATCATCCACAGGATCTAATTGAAATAGCGGTGCGTAATTGGGTCTGGTTTTGATAAAATTGGAGTGATCAATAAATGAGGCGTTGGCATTTGGGTATACTCTAAAGCACTCTTGTTTGGTATCGTCATCTTGATAAGTGGTTAGGCCCTTCCAGTCAGTTTTACATTTGATACCAAAGTGATTATTAAAATTCAATGCTAAATTACTTTCGCCGCTATTGGATTCAACAATACCTTGGGCAAGTGTAATAGAAGCGGGAATGCCCGTACGTTTCATTTCCTTAATAGCAATATCCTTATATTGATCAATATAAATAAGTGTCGCAGTTTTTTGTGCAGATAAAGTAATGCATAAAAAAGAAAGGAGTAATAATATAGTAAACTTAAATTTCATGCTTATTTTTTTCTGATTAAACTTAATCCATCTCTTACAGTTAATAACACAGTGTCTGCAAGCTGGTCCGACACAATCATTTCATTAAATGCGTGTATGGCCTTTGCGTTTTTACCTTTCAATGTTTCACTGAATACTTCCCCATGAAACAACACATTGTCGGCAATAATTAATCCATTCTTTTTTACATAAGGGAAAATCATCTGGTAATATTTTCCATAATTCACTTTATCAGCATCTATGAATACAATATCCCATGGAGCGGTTAAATGTTGTAAAGTTTCAATGGCATCGCCTACGTGAATTTTTATTTTATCCTTATGTGGGCTTTGATTGATATTGTTTTGTGCGTTAATTCCATCGGGTTCTCTTAATTCAAGGGTGTGTAATTGTCCTTCATTCACCAAGCCTTCGGCCAAACACATGGCACTAAAGCCAGAAAACGTGCCCAGTTCCAAAATATACTTGGGCTGCAACAATTTACTAATTAAACTTAAAAAACCCCCTTGGGTCCAACTGCTCTGCATATAGGCATGCGGATGGGTAGCTAATGTACTTTCGTATACCTCCTTTAAATAGGGAGGTGTTGCATTGCTATATTGCGCTGCATATTCATTGGCTAAAGGGTGTATAAAATCCATTAGTCAAAGTTCTATTTTTTTTCGCTATTTGACGATGAAATTAACAACAATCCTAAAAATGTAAATAAGCCATTAATGATCAGCAATTCCTGTCCAATTCTAAAGCT
>JBEATG010000301.1:0-3539 GCA_041162035.1 Bacteroidota bacterium | reverse complement strand
CGTGAATATAAAGCCGACTGCAGAGGAAATTGCAGATATCACTTTAATGGTGGCTAAGGAAGTGCGTAATTTTAATATAGAGCCGCGTATCGCTATGTTAAGCTATTCAAACTTTGGAAGTAGTGATACAGAGGAGGCGAAAATGATGGCGGAGGCAACAAAAATTGTAAAGCAACGCAATCCATCCTTAATTGTGGATGGTGAAATGCAAGGGATGTTGGCATTTAATAAAGATATTTTAAGGGAAAATTATCCATTCAGTGATTTAGTAGATGTGGATGTGAATGTATTGATCTTCCCTAATTTAACTGCAGGAAATGTAGCTTATCATTTATTGAAAGAAATTGGTGGCGTTGATATTATTGGCCCAATTTTATTGGGTTTAAAAAAGCCGGTGAACGTATTGCAATTAGGATCAGGTGTACGCAATATAATTAATATGGCAACCGTGGCTGTGGTGGATGCGCAATTAAAATCACGTGTGGATACTGAAACAGAAGTGCAAAGATCAAGTTGGTGGAAGCGATTAAAGAAAAGAAAAAAATAAAATGAACTATTTCACCCATTTTGGTAATTACCTTTTAATGTTAAAGGGTATGTTTACGGCCACCGAAAATAAAATGATGTTTTGGCGGGAGTACATCAAGCAATGTGTGGATATTGGGATTGGGTCATTGCCCATCGTTGTGATTATCTCCTTTTTTTTAGGAGCTGTTATGACCGTGCAAACTGCAGCACAGTTGGTTAGCCCATTAGTGCCATTAAGTACCATTGGTATTATTGTTCGCGATGGTATGCTATTAGAATTTGCACCTACTATTTTAAGTATTGTATTGGCAGGCGTTGTCGGCAGTAAGATTGCGAGTGAATTAGGTAATATGCGCATTTCTGAGCAAATAGACGCATTGGAAATCATGGGTATCAATACCAAGAATTATTTAATCCTACCCAAAATTTTAGGTGCATTTACGATGGTACCTATTTTAGTTGGAATATCTGCCGTAGTTGGAATATGGGGCGGCTATTTAATTGGTAATTACACAGGTTATGTTCCTGCTGAAATATTTTTAACAGGTATTCGACAAGGCGTAGTTATTCATTATATGGTCATTGCACTTTATAAATCGTTTATTTTCTCATTCATCATTAGTACAGTGCCATGTTATTTTGGTTATAATGTAAAAGGGGGCGCACTTGAAATAGGTAAAGCCGGAACCCAGTCCGTGGTAGTAAGTTGCATTTTAATTTTAATCGCCGATTATATAGTGGCCGCCATTGCTTTATAGTTTAACTTAGTCCTATAAATCATAGCAATGAAAATTAGCTTTCATGGCGCAGCGCGCACAGTAACAGGATCAAAGCATTTGGTACAGTTAGATAACAACGAAAGTTTTTTATTGGATTGTGGCTTATTCCAAGGAATGGGTCGAGATACCGATTCTTTAAATGCAAAATTTGGTTTTGATGCAGCCAAGGTTGATTATGTTATTTTATCTCATGCGCATATTGATCACAGTGGATTACTACCAAAATTAGTAAAGGAAGGATTTTCAGGTGCTATTTATTGCACGCCTGGTACCAAAGCACTTGCTGAAATTTTATTAGAAGATTCTGCAATGATACAACGTGATGATGCTAAATATGGAAATAAGCGTCGCGCCAAACAAGGTTTGCCACCCATTGAACCATTATATGATTTGGATGATGTGAATTTGACAATTCCTTTATTAAAGGCAGTTGATTATAATACGCCTACTAAAATTTCCGATTCGGTGGAAGTATTGTTTACGGATGCTGGCCATATTATCGGGAGCGCTGCAGTAAGTTTAAAAATAAAGAATGGAGAAAATACAGAATCACTCACTTTTAGTGGCGACATTGGAAGGTATCGTGATATGATTCTTCGTTCACCAGCAGCATTTCCACATGCGGATTATATTATTATTGAAAGTACTTATGGCGACAAGTTGCATGATTTAATTCATACGACACCTGATGATTTATTAAAGTGGATTGAATCTACTTGTGTGGAACAAAAAGGAAATTTAATTATTCCTGCATTTAGTGTGGGACGTACACAGGAAATTTTATTTGAATTAAACCAATTGTCATTAGAAAAACGATTGCCCCATATCCCAATATATGTGGATAGTCCTTTAAGTATGGAAGCTACAGAAGTATTAAAAAAGTTCCCTAAATATTTTAATAAAAAAATTCAAAAGATATTGGAAGTGGATGATGATCCATTTGATTTTGAAGGATTACGTTATATAAAATCAGTGGAGGAAAGTAAAGCACTGAATGAGGATTTGCATCCGAAGGTAATTATATCAGCATCGGGCATGGCAGATGCGGGCAGGGTAAAGCACCATATTAAAAACAATATCAGCAATGCAAAAAATACTATTTTGCTAGTGGGTTATTGCGAGCCGCATTCTCTAGGGGGTCGTTTAATGAATGGTGCAAAGGAGGTGAAAATTTATAGTGAACTATATGATGTTGTGGCTAAAGTAGGGTCCATCCGAAGCATGAGTGCGCATGGCGATTATGAGGACTTAATGCAATTTTTAGCCTGTCAAACCCCTGATTTAGTGAAGCAAGTTTTTGTGGTGCATGGCGAAGCCGAAGTACAGGATCATTTTGCAGAAAGATTACGCAAAAAAGGATTTAAGGAAGTGCACGCACCTGAGATGCATGAAAGTTTTGAGTTGAAATAGTTAAAACAGGCTTTGCGGCGTAAATATTTGGTATTCAAATTTTTCGCAAGGATTATTGCTTTGCAGAAAACTTTTTGCAACAGTGTGCGCCTTCATTTTATTGGTATCAAATTGGGTAGTGGCGATTTCAGCAATTTGTTTTTCATCTAAATGATCATTAACCCAACTATTGGCTAATTCAGCATTTAAAATAGTGGGCATTCTATTTTTGATATTGTGAATTTTACGCATCAATTCATTGGCCTCAGTAGTGATGATTCCAAAGCTGTTTTTTACAGCTCCTGTTTGATGGTTGGTCCAAGTGTTCCAAACGCCAGCCATATAAAAAATGGGCGCCTCGTTCACTGAAATGCAATGCGGATATTTTTCCTTATTAAGTTCCTGCCATTCAAAAAAGTGGGAGGCTAGTACCAGACATCTATTTGTATGAATGGTTGCTGCTGCAACTTTATTGGTAAGTAGTGTTTCGGCCTTGATATTAAGGGTGGTGTATTTTTTTCTTGATTCAATTAATTCCTTTTCATGACGCGCCCAATTGGGGATTAATTCCCAATGCATTAAGCCAGGTCTTAAAATTGGCTGGTTTACATTACCACTTGGTTCATTGAATAATACTGGCCATTGGTCATAAGCAAACCCAGATTGAACTGGAATATCTAGGGCATCCAAGTCCAATACTTTGTCGCCTATTTTTATAGTTTGCTTTTTAGGAATTTTAATGCCAATGACGTAACACATGGGGTAAAAATAACAATAAAATTGTTCGGATTCTAGTGAACTAAAGATAAATTGCATATGTTATACAAATAAAGAAAACCATGA
>JBEATG010000089.1:0-5102 GCA_041162035.1 Bacteroidota bacterium | reverse complement strand
GCTTTTCATATTTCACAAATTGAGGGCATTATTCCTGCATTAGAAACAGCACATGCTTTTTCGGTATTGCCTAAATTAGGTTTAAAACCAACTGATGTGGTGGTGGTTTGTTTAAGTGGAAGAGGAGATAAGGATTTAGCAACCTATATGGAGCATTTATAATTACTCATATAATTATACTAATAATTGCACTTATAATTTAATACGGGGATTTAATAAAATAAATAATTATGAGATTTTTAGAATAGAAATTGAACTAAGAAAATCTTAAATGAAAATATAAACTATGTCAAGATTAGATAATTTATTTAAAGCGCAATCAAAGCGTGTTTTGAATGTATACTGTACGGCAGGATATCCTCATTTGAATAGTACATTGCAGATCATGGAAAGCTTGCAAGAAAATGGTGCAAATATCATTGAGTTGGGGATGCCTTATAGTGATCCATTGGCCGACGGAGAAGTGATTCAAACCAGTAGTCTTCATGCATTGTCTAATGGCATGACCTTGCAGGTGTTATTTGAGCAATTAAGTGAAATGCGTAAAACAATTCATATTCCGGTCGTATTAATGGGGTATATGAATCCAATATTACAATTTGGTTTTGAAGCTTTTTGCGCGCGTGCTAAGGAAGTGGGCGTGGATGGACTTATTTTGCCTGACCTACCTTTGTTTGAGTTTGAAAACAGTTATGGAAAGACCATCAATGACAATGGACTTGACTTTATTTTTCTAGTCACCCCTGAAACCCCGGATGAAAGATTAATAAAATTAGATAGTTTAAGTTCAGGATTTTTATATGCAGTAAGTTCATCTGCAACCACTGGAAAGGATAAGGATTTTTCCCAAGTAGCACTATACTTAGAAAGGCTGCAACAAATGAATTTGAAAAATCCAATCTTAGTAGGGTTTGGGATTAAGGATAAGCAAAGCTTTGATGCAGTAAATGAATTTACGCAGGGGGCGATTATTGGATCAGCATATATAAATGCATTGTCTAAGGGAGAAGATTTTGGTGAAATAACAAAACAATTTTTAAATGGGGTTCTGGGAAATTAATTGACAATGAATACAGTTATTATACAATATAATGCAGGTAATATACAATCCGTTTTATACGCATTGGAAAGGATTGGTATGTCAGCAGTAGTGACTGATGATCCAACATTGATACAATCTGCAGATAAAGTAATTTTTCCTGGGGTGGGTGAAGCGAGTACTGCTATGCAATATTTAAAGGAACGGAATTTAGATAAATTAATTCCACAACTCAAACAACCCGTATTAGGTATTTGTCTTGGCATGCAATTAATGTGTAGCCATTCCGAAGAAAATGATACCCCTTGCTTAGGAATTTTTAATGAAAAGGTTCAAAAGTTTTCAACTGCTGCGCCTGCACTTAAAATACCACAAATGGGTTGGAATACTATTTGTGATTTAAAAACCGATTTATTTACCTCCGTTCCAGAAAATAGTTTCGCTTATTTTGTACATGGTTATTATGCAACAATAGGTGCGCATACCATTGCTAAAACTGATTACATTCTAACTTATAGTGCTGCCTTACAAAAAGATAATTTTTATGGGGTACAGTTTCATCCTGAAAAGTCGGCCTTGGTAGGAGAACAAATTATTAAAAACTTTATCGCACTTTAAACAAAATACAAGTATGCAAATTATTCCAGCCATTGATATTATTGAAGGAAAGTGTGTTCGTTTAACGGAAGGCGATTATACGCAAAAAAAAATATACAATGAAAATCCATTGGAAGTGGCAAAGGCTTTTGAGGGGATTGGTTTAATGCGCTTGCATTTGGTTGATCTAGATGGTGCAAAAGCAGGCGAGGTGGTGAATTGGAAAGTATTAGAAAAAATAGCCACGCAAACTTCATTGAAGATTGACTTTGGCGGGGGTATTAAAAAAGAAGCAACTTTAAAAATGGTATTGGAATCGGGCGCTACTTATGCTACTATTGGAAGTTTGGCAGTAAAAAATCCGGAATTATTTCAAGAGTGGATCTCCAGATTTGGGGCGGAAGTATTTATGTTGGGTGCTGATGTTTTTGAAGAAAAAATTGCTATTGGTGGCTGGTTGGAAAAAACCAATATCACCGTATTTGATTTTATGAAAATGTATATGGACAAAGGCGTAAGCCAAATGTTTTGTACAGATATTCAAAAGGACGGTAAACTACAAGGACCTTCGATTGAATTATATGAAAAAATAATCAATCAATTCCCCACTTTGAATTTAATTGCGAGTGGCGGGGTGAGTTCCTTAGATGATTTAATTGAATTGGAGGAAATTGGCTGCAGTGCAGCAATTGTTGGTAAGGCGATTTATGAAAATAAAATTACAATTAATGATTTAGCTAATTTTAATTAAGCGGCTAAATTAAAAAATATCACATGTTAACCAAGCGAATTATACCCTGTTTAGATATCAAAGATGGCCGCACTGTCAAAGGGGTCAACTTTGCCGAATTGCGGGATGCGGGTGATCCGATTGAATTAGCTGCGCTATATGCATTGCAAGGCGCGGATGAATTGGTATTTTTGGATATTACTGCAACGGTAGAAAAAAGAAAAACCTTAAGTGAATTAGTCAATAAAATTGCACATAAAATTAACATTCCATTTACCGTGGGGGGAGGAATCAAAACCGAGGAAGATGTAAGTATATTATTACAAAATGGGGCAGATAAAATTTCTATCAACACAGCAGCCTATTTAAATCCTTCTATTATTAAAAGCTTTGCAAAAAACTTTGGTAGTCAATGTGTGGTTTTGGCGATTGATACCAAATGTGAGGCAGATGGTAACTGGTATGTATATTTAAATGGAGGTCGTCAAAAAACAGATACCTTAACTACGGAATGGGCAAAGAAAGCGGTTGATTTAGGAGCTGGTGAGATTTTATTGACTTCCATGAACCATGATGGTACCAAGCAAGGTTTTGCATTAGATATTACTGCAACAATTTCCTCTAGTTTACCTGTGCCTATTATTGCATCAGGAGGTGGCGGAGTATCTTCCCATTTTTATGATGTTTTTACAACAGGTAAAGCAGATGCGGCATTGGCGGCGAGTATATTTCATTATAAGGAATTGGCAATACCAGATTTAAAACAATATTTAAACAATAAAGGAATACCTATTCGTCTTTAAGTTTATTTCGAACCCAAACTTTACTTAATTTTACTTATGAATATCAATTTTACAAAATATGCGGATGGGTTGGTGCCTGCAATTATTCAAGATGCGAACACTAAGAATGTGTTGATGCTAGGTTTTATGAATCAAGCGGCGGTGGATGAAACTATTTCACAAAAGAATGTTACATTTTTTAGTCGTTCAAAAAATAGGTTATGGACCAAAGGGGAGGAAAGTGGTAATTTTCTCCAATATATAAGTATGGCGCTTGATTGTGATCAAGATACTTTACTCATTCAAGCGGTTCCATTAGGTCCGGTTTGTCATACTGGGACAGCGAATTGCTGGGGTGAGGATGCAGAAAATGATTTTTCATTTCTATATCAATTGGAGCAAATCATTGGGTCACGTAAAAATGCAGACCCTTCGAGTTCTTATGTTGCTAGCTTATTTGCTAAGGGGATTAATAAGATTGCCCAAAAAGTAGGTGAGGAAGCAGTGGAATTAGTGATAGAAGCCAAAGATGATGATGCGAAATTATTCTTAGATGAATCTGCTGATCTATTATTTCATTACATGATTTTATTACAAGCAAAGGGTTACCAGCTTAGTGATATCTCAAAAGTGTTAAAACAAAGACATCAAGGTTAAATTACTTATATTTACATTTCAATTTTTTAAATGATACTTATGAAAAAATGGATAATTGGGTTTTTAGTAATGTGTGTTTATACAAATTTAAGTGCACAGGGAATTATTATTAATGGGGAATTAAAAAATTTACCAGACAGTACGGTGGTGACTTTATTAGATGGGATGGGTAATAAAGAAGTTGCATCAGTAAAGGCAATGGGCGGAAAATTTGTACTAAAAGCAAGTACTAATTTTACGAGTATCTTTATTGTTGGATTTAGTGGCATACAAGCAAAGCTACCTTTGTTTATAAGTAATGAGAAAGTAAGTATCTCAGGGGATATTCAAACGCCTAATACCATTCAATATCAAGGCTCACCAAGTCATAGTGTTTATCAATCCTATATGGCTGTGATGAACCCAAAGATGGAAGCTTATTTCAAAAATTTAGCGGCAGTGCAAGGGGAGAAAAATGAAAAAACTAAGGACTCCTTGTCGCAAATTGCAGAAGGTCAGTCCAAGGATTTAATTTTTACTTATGAAAATATGAGTAGAATTAATAAGTCATCTCCAGTGACCACTTTCTTCTTATTTCAATATGCTAATATATTCCCATCGATTAAAGATCAGTTGTCGAGCTATTATGAATTACTACAAGGGGATGCCAAAACAGGACCTTTTGCAGATGTAATTAGCAAAACCTTAGTATCAAGTGGTTTTGGAAAAATAGGATCTGCTATGCCTGATTTTACGCAAAATGATCAGAATGGCAAACCAGTTCGCTTATCCTCATTTAAGGGAAAATATGTATTGGTTGATTTTTGGGCAAGTTGGTGCGGACCTTGTCGTGCTGAGAATCCAAATTTGGTGAAAGAATACAATGCATTTAAGTCAAAAAATTTCACCATATTAAGTGTCAGTTTAGATAACAGTAAGGATAAGTGGTTGGACGCAATTAAAAAAGATGGATTGACTTGGACGCATGTAAGTGATTTAAAGTATTGGCAAAATGAAGTAGCCGTTCAATTTGGTATTCAAAGTATTCCAGCTAGTTTCATTTTAGATCCTGCAGGAAAAATTATAGCAAAAGATTTAAGAGGTGCCGACTTAGGAGCATTTTTAAGTAAAAATTTGAAATAGCGATTTAAATATTTTATACTTCTACCAAGCCTGTCCCGATTAAACGAGACAGGCTTTTTTTATTACCCAATTACACTAAGTATTCTTATGATAATGCAGTGTTTCATTTTTTTTAATTAATAGTCTAAAAATTTTAGAAGGGCTTCTAATTAATTTAAGTCACACTAATCAACTA
>JBEATG010000292.1:0-4537 GCA_041162035.1 Bacteroidota bacterium | reverse complement strand
ATTCACTCATCGTAGTGGAACATAATACCGATGTAATTAAAGTGGCCGACTGGGTCATTGATATGGGCCCAGAAGCAGGCGTGGATGGCGGAACCGTTGTTTATGCCGGAATCCCCAAAGGATTATCCAAATGCAAGGCCTCCCAAACTGGGAAGTACTTAGACTAGATTCTATGTAACTTATTAAAAATCAATATGTTAGGTAAAATAAAGTAGCTACATTTAAATTTCTTGTATTATTTTTGTTGTAACTAAAAAATAGTTGCAAATTTGTATGACAAAGAAAAACAAACTACTAGAAAGGTTCTTAAGTGTTCCTAAGGATTTCACTTATGATGAATTGAAAACACTGTTACGAAGTTTAGGATATGAAGAAAGTAATCTTGGAAAAACTTCTGGATCAAGGGTTGAATTTTATAATGAAATTAATTACCATAAATTCAAAATCCATAAACCGCATCCAGGAAAAATTGTAAAACACTTTTATTTAATAATAATTATTGAGGATTTAAAATCATTTGAAATTATATGAAAAACACATTAAGCTATAAAGGATTTCTGGGATCAGTAAGTTATAGTGATGAAGACCAGGTCTTATTTGGAAAAATTGAAGGCATTTATGACACTATTATGTATGAGGGTACTTCAGTTACAGAAATAAAAGAGATGTTTAAAGAGGCCGTAAATGAATATATTGAGTCTTGTAAGCATTTCAAGAAGCCTTTGTTAAAAAGTTTTAAGGGATCTTTTAATGTACGCGTAAAACCAGATATGCATAAAAAGGCGGTAATGCTTGCAATCATGAAAGGCATAAGTCTAAATCAATTGGTGCAAAATGCAATAGAGAAGGAGTTAGAGGCGGCTTAGATCAACCTACCTTAATCGATCCGTGCTTTTCACCAACTTATCGTCTTGGTAAATTTTGATCATAGCTAGTATTTGAAATACTGGGAGGATAAACAATGCGAGTGAAGGCAGGGTGAAGCCACCGCCTGGATTAGCCATTACTATGGTATAAATAAAATAGCCGATTAAAATAGAGAGTAAAAAATTTACAAGTACCACTTTTAATTGAAGCATTCGGTTGCCATATAAAAAGATAGTGATGAACGATAAACAAGCACTAAAGGCCAATGAGATTAAAGTGCTGTACTGCGCACTACCATTTATTTCTAATGCAAATGGTGTAGGTGTATAATAAAAAGGGAAGCGCAATACTGAAAATGCGGCAGCGCTAGCTAGCAATAACCAAATGGATTGTATTCTTTGTATCATAGTATAAAGTTAAACTATTTCAAATAAAAAAACCTCCGGGTAAGGGAGGTTTTCATTATAATTCTAAAGGCTTTGTACTATTATTAGCTAATCAGTTTTAATAAATGATCAAACTCATGATTAAAGCTTATTTCCTATCCTAGTTCTGGATACAAAACAAACTGCTCCATGAACTTATTTACTTCTTTCTTAGTGTTTGCTAGAACTGTTTCGTTATCAGCATTCATTAAAGCTGTATCAATTGCTTCAACAATAAATGGTATATGGCCTTCGGTCATGCCACGTGTTGTAATTGCAGCTACACCAAAACGAATACCTGAAGTTACAAATGCTGACTTGTCATCGTAAGGCACCATATTTTTATTCGCAGTAATATCCGCATGTCCTAAAACCTGCTCTGCTTTTTTACCGCTAATATTTTTATTACGTAAGTCAATTAACATTAAATGATTGTCAGTACCACCACTGATAATTTCATATCCTTTTGCAACAAATGCTGCAGCCATAACTTGAGCATTTGATTGAACTTGCTTTGCATAAACTGTAAATTCATCCGTTAAGATTTCTCCAAAGGCAACTGCTTTTGCTGCAATCACATGCTCCAATGGACCACCTTGTGTTCCCGGGAACACCGCCATATCAATGACATTAGACCACAATCTTAAATTACCTTTCATATCTTTCAATCCCAAAGTATTCTCACCATCTTTCGCCATCATAATTACACCACCACGAGGGCCACGTAAGGTTTTGTGGGTTGTTGATGTTACAAAATGACAATGATTAAACGGAGAACTTAATAATCCTTTTGCAATTAATCCTGCAGGATGTGCAATATCTGCTAATACAAATGCACCTACTTCGTCAGCTACTTTTCTGATCCTTGCATAATCAATATCACGACTATAAGCACTTGCACCACAAAATATTAATTTAGGTTTATGTGTTCTTGCTTGACTTTCTAACATTTCATAGTCAATCAATCCTGTTTCTTTCACCACACCATAAAAATGGGGGGAATAGATTTTACCTGAAAAGTTAACCGCACTACCATGCGTTAAGTGACCGCCCATGCTTAGGTCCAAACCTAGTATAGCATCACCAGGTTGTAAAATGGCTAACATTAAAGCAGCGTTTGCTTGTGCACCACTATGTGGTTGTACATTGGCATATTCCAATCCAAATATTTCCTTTAAGCGATCTATAGCTAAAGTTTCTGTTTTATCTACAATTTCACAACCGCCATAATAACGACGACCAGGATATCCTTCGGCATATTTGTTGGCCATTACACCACCCGTTGCTTGCATTACTTGTAGGCTGGTAAAATTTTCAGATGCGATTAATTCAATGCCTCTTCTTTGGCGTTGTAATTCTTGATTAATAATGTCAAAAACTAGAGTATCTCTTTGCATGTTACTTTATTTGTAGTGTACTATTTTGCAAAATTAATTCATTATTACCCCTGTGCAAAGCTTTTTTTCAACAGTTGACATCCTAATATTCACATTTTCAAGCTGTTTTATTGCATTTGGCTATTTCGGTGCCCAAATTGTACCATTACTAACAGTTATTTGCTACTTTTATCACCCCCTAAAACCCAAACAATGAAGGCGATTATTCCAGTGGCTGGTGCAGGTGCAAAATTACGACCACATACTTATACGCAACCTAAAGCGCTCATTCCGATTGCAGGTAAAACCATACTTAGCTTTATTGTTGATCAATTAAAGGAGGCGGGTATTAAAGAATTTATTTTTATCGTTGGTTACTTGGGTGAGAAAATTCAGGATTATGTTCAAGCTACCTATCCCAATTTAAATACGCATTTTGTTTATCAAAATGATCGACAAGGAACGGCGCATGCCATTGAATTAACCAAGGCCATTGTCAATAATGACGAAGTGTTTATTGCTTTAGGTGACACCATTTGTGAATTTGATATCAAGGAAGTGATGGAAAGTCCAATAAGCATGTTGGGGGTAAAAAAGGTAGATGATCCAAGGCAATTTGGGGTTGCTGAAATTAATGAAGATGGATTTATTGAACACGCAATTGAAAAACCGGCCATTCCGAAAAGTAATAATGCCCTAGTAGGCTTATATAAGATTAAGGAATCCGAAATTTTGTTTGAATGCTTTCAACAATTATTTAATGATAATATTAAATCACAAGGGGAATATAATTTAACGGATGCATTGGAGTGCATGATTAAAAAAGGAGTACAATTCAAATCCTTTAAAGTAAAGCATTGGTATGATTGTGGTAAAAAAGAATCTTTATTGGAGACCAATGCAGTTTTGCTAAAAAAATCGGGCGGGATTTCAGTTAATCCAAATTTATATACCAATAGCATCATCATACCACCTGTAAGTATTGCTGATGATTGTGTGATTGAAAATTCCATCATTGGGCCACATGTCACTATTGGCAATAACACCAACATTAAAAGTTCTATTGTGCGTGATAGTATTATAGGCTCCTATACCTCACTTGATGAAGTGGTTTTAGACAATTCATTAATTGGAAGTGATGCGGCCGTAAAAGGCTTAAGCCGTAGTTTGAATATTGGAGATAATACTGAAATTGACTTTGGATAATTAAATCCAAACGCTTTTTTACCGAGGCTACTTTAATTATTGCTTTCCTAAATTTTATTTAAAAACTATGTGTCCTTGTGCAAATGCATGGAGTTAGCTTGCGCTACACAAGTCATTACAACATCATTGATGCAAACGTGTTTGGGAACATTGGCCACATACCAGGCTGTATCAGCAATATCTTCAGCTTTTAATGGTTCATAGCCAGCATAAACTGCAGCTGCTTTTGATGCATCTCCTTTAAAGCGAACCAATGAAAAATCAGTTTCAACTGCACCAGGATGAATCACTGAAACTTTAATTTTATAAGGCAACAAATCAATTCTTTGTGCTTTACTAATTGCATCCACTGCATGCTTGGATGCGCAATAAACATTACCATCTTTGTACACTTCCTTACCCGCTGTACTTCCAATGTTTATAATATGACCTTGTTGTTTTATTAAATAAGGCAATACTGCTTTTGAAGTATATAGTAAACCTTTTACATTGGTATCAATCATGGTTTCCCAATCTTCTAAATTAGCATCTAGGAAGGAGTCGCGACCTAAAGCAAGACCAGCGTTATTGACTAATAGGTCAACCGCTTGCCACTCTGCAGGCAAATTATTCAAATGTGTAAACACCGCTCCCTTATCCTGTACATCAAAAATTAAACTTAAA
>JBEATG010000280.1:0-4668 GCA_041162035.1 Bacteroidota bacterium | reverse complement strand
GTGCTACGCAAGTGAATAAAATTAATTCTATCACCAAACTGCTTCACCATTTCTGGTAAATTGTTATCAGGCCTAACGCCAAAGGAACCTGTACAAAAACATAAGCCGTTACTTAAGGAGGGAACTGCTGTAGCTAATGCTTGTATATCAGATGCTGTACTTACAATTCTTGGCAAACCTAAAATAGCATGTGGCGGATCATCTGGATGAATCACCATTTTAATACCTGCCGCTTCAGCTACTGGAACAACTTGTTGTAAAAAATAGATCAAATGACTTCTTAATTTTTCAGCATCTATTCCTGCATATGCATCCAACGCTGCTTGAAACTGCTCCATCGTAAAACTTTCCTCACTTCCCGGCAATCCTTTGATCATGTTTTTTTGAATCAATTCCAGTTCAGCGGCACTTGCATGATCAAATTTATTTTTTGCAATAGCTATTTCTTCTGTGGTATAATCTTTTTCCGCTCCTTTCCTTTTTAAAATAAATAAATCAAAAGCCATGACCGCTGCTTTTTCATACAACAAAGCCAAGGAGCCATCAGGCATAGGATATTCTAAATTAGTTCTTGTCCAATCCATGACAGGCATAAAATTATAAGTCACAATGTTGATGCCACATTGTCCAAGATTTTTTAAACTGATTTTATAGTTTTCGATAATTTGCATATAGCCCTCCACTTGTGTTTTAATGGACTCATGCACAGGCAAACTTTCAACCACTGACCATTTTAATCCAGCAGCGGCCACCAAATCAATTCTTTTTTTAATTTCTTCTACTGTCCAAATATCCCCATTAGGAATATGATGCAATGCGGTAACAACCCCAGTACAACCAGCTTGTCTAATATCTGCTAAAGAAACTGGATCATTTGGCCCATACCAGCGCATGGTTTGCTCCATTCTGTTTTTTACATTCCCATATGAAGGGTAAAAAATATGTCCCATTATTTTAATTCAACTTTTTTTTAAATAAACAAATACTATTTCAACGATTGTTTGCAAAAAATTATATGATTGATTTTATAAAATTTCATTATTTACAATCACATAATAAATGTCCATTCTTACACCCCACTGTTAATCGTAAATCCTCCATCTACACCAATATCCATACCTGTCACAAATTTTGATGCATCGCTTAACAACCAAATCAAAGCCCCTATTAATTCATCAGGTTGTCCAAATCTTTTATAAGGCGTATTTCTAATGATTGCATTCCCTCGGTCTGTATAAGATCCATCTTCATTGGTTAATAAAGTTTTATTTTGACTTGTAAGAAAAAATCCAGGCATGATAGAATTGATTCTTATTTTATCACCATAACGATTGGCCATTTCAATTGCAAACCATTTGGTATAAATATCAATGGCTGCCTTACCCATACTATACCCTAAAACCTTTGTTATTGCACGCTTGGAACTCACCGATGAAATATTAACGATACTTCCATTGCCCGTTTTTGCGATTTCAGGTCCAAATACTTGAACTGGAATAATAGTACCCCATAAATTAAGTACCAAGGCATCTTTCATTCCATCAATATTCAAATTGAAAACATCTTCGGTTGGCTGTAAAACACCCGATGGAATATTTCCTCCAGCGCCATTCACCAAACCATCTATTTTGCCGTACTTCTCTAAAATTTCATTTTTTGCTGAAACCAATTGTGCTTCTTCTAATACATTCACCGAAATAAAATGTGCATCACCTCCATTTGCTTTCACTTCTGCTACTCGCTCATTTCCTTTCTCCGCATTTTGACCCAAAATAATTGGAATACCTCCTTGGGTTGCAATCCCTTTGACAAAACTAGCGCCTAATACACCAGTACCTCCAGTAACCACAATTACCTTTCCTGCTAAACTAAACATGTCCGAATGTCCCATTTTTTTAAATTTAAGTTTAATAAATATCCACCTGTTTTCATTTTATTTATAAAGCATTTTGAAAGATTATATGATCTAACCAAAAAAGAAATACAAATAAGTAAATGATTTAATTAATTGTTTATATAATGTTCAAATACAATAAGTTAAGTGATTAAAGCCCTTCACTTATTGCAAGCACAAATAGCAATTAACTAGTATGAAAATTACAAAATTTTAAACAAATTTCGAATTATTCAATCGACAAAAAAACAAATAAACTATACTATTTACGCAAACGATGTAGTAATATTAGTAAATTGGCAATAATTTAGAACTTACAAAGCAAACATTAGCACAAACCCCCATGGCAGCAGTCAATTTAAAGCAATTAGCAAAGATATTGGACCTATCTATTTCAACGGTATCAAAGGCATTAAGGGATAGTCATGAAATTGGAGATGCCACCAAATTACGCGTTTTGGCGAAAGCTAAGGAAATGGACTATACCCCCAATCCATTTGCAAGCGGATTAAGAAGAAATAAAAGTAAAACCATTGCCGTTGTGGTGCCAGAAGTGGCCAATAACTATTTTGCATTGGCCATTAATGGTATTGAGCGTATCGCACAGGAGAATGACTACCATGTACTGATCTATTTAACCCATGAAGATATTGAAAAGGAAAAAGGGATCATGAAGCATTTGGAAAATAAAAGAGTGGATGGTGTTTTGATGTCAGTGACGATGAATACCAACAATCAAACCCATTTGTCTGATTTTCAACAAAAAGGCATCCCTATTGTATTCTTTGATCGTACTTGTCATGAAATTGAAACCGCTAAAGTTACTACCGATGATTATATTAGCGGCATTAATGCAACCAAACATCTAATTGAAAATGAATGTAAGGATATCGCCTTTTTATCATTAGGGGATGATATTTCAATTATGCAAAAAAGGAAAAGTGGTTATTTAGAGGAATTACTTAAAAATAATATGAAAACCAAACCGGAACGAATAATAAAATGCGGTAATGATGATGAGATGAACTACGATCTTATCAAAAAACTTTTGAGTGGAAAAAATAAACCAGATGGCATTTTCGCTTCCGTAGAAAAACTAGCCATCACCACCTATCAAGTTTGTAGAGAATTAAATATTAATATCCCTAATGATATAAAAATAATTTGTTTTTCTAATCTTGAAACCGCCTCCTTATTAAGCCCTTCCCTTTCCACGATCACCCAACCGGCTTATAATATTGGCAAAACCGCAGCGGAGGTGATGTTCAAATACCTTGACAAAAACAAAACCTATATCCCGAACGAAAATATTATTTTACAATCCACCTTGCATATTAGGGAATCCTCCCAACAAATTGTTTAATATTTATTTTCCTTCGCTCAAACATTTGGAACTTTAATTTGTTATAAAATCATGAATAAGATAATTATCGCTATAACGGGTGCAAGTGGTGCTATATATGCTAAATGTTTGATGGACGCACTTGTCCCACTAAATAACCAATACGAATCAGTGGGTGTAGTAATGAGCGATAATGCAAAAATGGTATGGGAAACTGAATTAGATAACAAAGACTATAATAAATACCCTTTTACTTTTTATCAAAAAAATGATTTTAATGCCCCTTTTGCATCAGGATCAGCACAATACAATATCATGTTTGTGGTGCCTTGCAGCATGGGAACCTTGGGGCGTATTGCTTCAGGCATCAGTGATGATTTAATAACGCGCGCGGCAGATGTAGTATTGAAAGAAAGAAGAAAACTAATTTTAGTAGCGCGCGAAACACCTTATAATTTAATTCATATTAAAAATATGGAAACCATCACATTGGCGGGTGGTATTATTTGTCCTGCAACACCCAGCTTTTACAGCAAGCCAAAAACTATGGAAGAATTAGCAATGACCGTGGTGAACAGAATGTTGGATTTAGCAGGCATTGATCATAAAAGTTATCGCTGGGGCAACGCGCAATAAAAAAGTCCTACCCAATGAAGGATAAGACTTTTTTGTGAATACCGTTTCTATTTTTACCGTACCAATGTATCGATACAAAATTGATCGCTAATATTGGATAGCAGATTTTATATTAATCTTCTGCAGCCATTCTTCCTTTGAAATAACCTACTGATTCTGCAATTCCTGGCAAAGGATCTGTCATATCTTTTTCATATTCGATACTACATACTCCTGTATATTTAACTTTACGAAGTGATTCAATGACTGCGCCAAAATTAATTACACCACGACCAAACTCAATACCCTTACCTTCTTTTGCTGCCGTATTAATATCCTTAATATGCAAATCAAATAAACGATCCTTGAAATCACGAATCGCTTTTTCAGGTAAAGTACCTGCGCGCAACGAATGCCCAATATCAATACACATACCCATTCTGGCGTCTAAGTTTTTAACGCGATTATAGACATCTCCCGGCGCTGGATACAATGCATCCTCAGGTCCATGATTATGTATGGCTAATTTGATATCATACTCTTTCACTTTTTGTTCTGCGTATTCAATTAATTCATAATTAGGTACACCTACAATCATGTTTACGCCACATTTCTTTGCATAGGCAAATGTATTATCCACTGCTTCTTTAGTTTTCATATAGAGCACCCCTACTGTATAAATATTAATACCTGCTGCTTTATACTTAGCTATTGCCGCACTAATTTGCGCATCGGTACTATTCAATGGCAAATGCATTTCCTTTAAGGACATGTTTGACAATCCAATACGTTTCATCATTGCAATAGACTGATCCAA
>JBEATG010000275.1:0-7739 GCA_041162035.1 Bacteroidota bacterium | reverse complement strand
ATGTATAAGTAGTATTGATTTGTAAATCAAAATTTTGATCAATTTTTGTTGCATAATTTAATTCAGCACCTTTTATATATGATGTTTCTATATTTTCTTTATTGTATACCTTATACCCATTTATAATTTGACCTTCAACTAAAACTCTGGCAATAATATCTTTTAAATTCATTTGGAAAGCAGATATTGCAAAGTTTACTTTTTTAGAATTATACTTATATCCAATTTCAAAATTATTTGACTGCTCTGGTTTCAAATCATAATTCGGAATTTCATATCTAAAGTCAATGATGCCTAAACTACCAAGATCATCAATATTAGGAGCTCTGTAGCCCCTTGTTATTGATCCAAATAAGTAATGGTTAGGATTCAATTGATAGTTAATACCGAAATTTGTTGCGAATGCGGCTGGTTTTAAAGCGATATTTCCAAGGATTGCATCTTTAATTTGAATATCTAAAAAATTATATCGTACACCTGTATTTATATTTAATTTCCCTAAATCAACATAGTGTAAATTAAATATCGAACTATTTTTATAAACTGAACCATTGGGGTATAAGCCTCTTTTCTGAATGGGGGAGTTGAAGGTACTGCTTGTTTCAATAGTCTCACTAAAAACAAGATCTCTATAATAATCAATACCTGTATTCATTGTCCAATTTGCAGTAGGTTTTGAAATAATTTCGGCCGTC
Organism: Bacteroidota bacterium; assembly: GCA_041162035.1. Classification (GTDB taxonomy): domain Bacteria; phylum Bacteroidota; class Bacteroidia; order Chitinophagales; family Chitinophagaceae; genus Sediminibacterium. The sequence continues at coordinate 7,044 of JBEATG010000275.1, read as the reverse complement.
AGTCCAATATTTTTAATAGTATCCGCTTCATTTCTATAAATCAATGAATTATTTTTTTGATTGGATCGTTGTTCAATTGATCTTTGTGTGGACGCATTTAAAATAAATTCTGATATCCATTTTTGTTTATTTATTACCTTGTATTTGATGTAATTCAAATAATGTATTTGGTAGTCAATCTGGTTTGTAGCAAAATTTTCTAACACAATTTTGTGGTAAATCGGGACATTATGTTGAATCGTATTTTGACTAGCAATGGTAAGCTCCTGATACGCGTCAATTTTTATTTTCACTTTTGCATCATAATTTTTTTCCGAGTAGCCAGTAGGGATCAATTTACCTAAATCAGCACCTCCAATTAAATCACCAAATTTTTTAAAGCTTACCCCGCCTATAAAATTCCATTTTTTTTCTGCATAACTGATATCGGTTCTATTCGTTTTTTCCATATCGCCAGAAATAAACTTACTGGTATTACTAAGGTTAATTTTATTTAGAATTGTTGAACTCGCCTCTTTGGTTGTAATATTGATAACGCCACCCATCGCATCTGATCCATATTCAATGGCGCCAATCCCTTTTAGAACATCAATTTTATCAATAGTAAAAAGGTCAATTGTATTGAGGTATTGATTTGGCCCATATCTATAGGTTGCGTTGTTTAATCTTATGCCGTCAATAATAAGGAGGGTTTGATTACCAGTAAGGCCTCTTATAAACGCGGAACCGCCACCATGATTCGTTTTTTGTATAAAAACACCACCTATACCCATTAAAGCTTCTGGTGTAGTTCTTGCGGCATTTTGGGTAATTTGTTGTTGCCCAATTGAACATACAAAATAGGGTAATTGTATATTCTTAATTTTAATATTCCTACTTGTTACAAATGCGGAATCTAATAATTTATAACTCGAATCCACTTTTTGGGCATTCGCTGAAATGGCTACAATTATGAATAGTAAGAATGTATATTTCACCATGTGAATATCCTACTTTTCTTTAATTTTCAATTATTGTTCCCGATGTTTTATAATGTTCCGTTTTTTGTTCTTTTTTATCATCCATTTTAGGCCCTTGTTTTATACTACTCCAATCAATGGGTTGATTATATTTTTTCATTGCTTTATCCCAATCAAAAACCTCTTGACTAGGGAATTAAAAATGTCGATTTAGTATAGTAGTTTATATTTCAACATTATATCATTGTCAAAGGTTTGCGTTTCTATTAATGAAAGTTGTACGCTATCTTCTATGGTTTGTATGTCACTGGCATTGAATAGGTTTAACGCGTTGTTGTCAATCAATAAACTTGGACCCAAAAACACTACTAGCTCATCTACTAATTTATCTTTTAATAAGGATGCATTTAATTTCCCACCAGCTTCCACCAGCACTTCACAAATATTTTTCTTTAATAAAATTTCATTTAATTGCAGTAAATCACATTCCCCCTCGTCAATATTGATATTAACTATTTCAACATTTTCAGGTAATGCATGTTTATAGGTTTTATCGGTAATCAAATAAATCTTTGTTTCCTTTCTATGGTAAAAAATTCCTAATCCTTTGTTTTCTTCTTTTAAAATGTCTAATTGTTTATCAATAATAATTAGGTTTAATTCCTTTGGTTCCGATTCGGCTAACCTAATATTCATAGTGGCGTTATCCTTCATCACCGTTTTAGCGGTCGTTAAAATAGCATCCGCATTTATTCTTAATACTTGGTGCACGTAGTTTCTGCTTTTCACATTTGATATCCATTTACTATTTCCAAGTCTGTCACCAATTTTTCCATTGATGGTGGTAGCAGCTTTTAAAATATATTTTGGCCTTTTATTTAACTGATTAGTATTAAAAAGGCTATTTAACGCTACAATCTCAGGGAGTATGCAAATTTCAACATTTACACCAGCTTCAGTTAATAATTCAGCTCCAGAAACCAATGGGTTGGGGTCCATTGCGCCAATGACTACTTTTGGAATTTTATGTTCAAGTATAAATTGGGTACAAGGTGGCGTTTTTCCAGTATGTGAGCAGGGTTCGAGGGTTACATACAAGGTACAATTTGATAAATCGCTGTTTTTTACTTTGGCATCATTAATTGCATTCACTTCGGCATGTGCTGCTCCTGCTTTTTGATGAAAGCCTTCTCCAATGATTACTCCATTTTCATCTACAACAATGGCCCCCACAAAAGGGTTGGGTCTAATATCTTTAGAATTTGCTCTTTTCGCCAATAAAAATGCGATATGTAAGTAGTCCGCTGAAGTCATTTAGATTATCTTTGCGTCTCAAATTTACCTAGAATTTAGCATATGTTTACAGGAATTGTATCTGATGGATTTATTGCTTCTATTTTGCCTGATGAGCAAGGGTGGGAGCTAATAATTGAAGCGTCTAAGTTTGCATCTATTGTGCAAATAGGAGATAGTGTGGCCATTGATGGCGCATGTTTATCTGTCATCAAAATTGATGGCAATCATTTGTCATTTTTTGTTTCATCTGAAAGTATTAATAAAACAATTATTAGAAATTATAAAGTCGGGGCTAAAATTAACATTGAGCTACCTATGCAGCCAACGGGTTTTTTAGGGGGGCATTATGTATTAGGACATGTGGACGCAACCGCGAAAGTGGCAAAAATTGTTCCAGGTGAAAAGGCTTGGTTTTTTACCATTTCAGTTCCTGAACAATTTGTTAAATATGTTGTTTATAAAGGGTCTATTGCCATTAATGGAATAAGCTTAACCATTAATAAAGTAATTGGCAATGAAATAGAATTATGTATTATTCCTATCACCATTTCCAAAACAAATATGTCCTTGTTAAATGAAGGGGATATTGTCAATATTGAGTTTGATATTTTGGCAAAGTATACGGAGCAATTATTAAATAAAAGAGAAGTTTAAGATGTTTAATACCATTGAAGAAGGATTGGCGGCATTTAAAAGTGGAAACCCTATTTTATTAATAGATGATGAGTCTAGAGAAAATGAGGGGGATATTATTTTTCCTGCAGATGCAGCCACCCAAGAGAAATTGAATCTGTGTGCCACTCACGCAAAAGGGTTGGTTTGTATTGCCATTGATTCAAAAACCGCTAAAAGATTAAATTTGTCACCTGTGGCATCTAATCACATGGATCCTTTCCATACTGCATTTTATGACTCCATAGATGCAAATCCTAATTTTGGCATTACTACAGGTATTTCAGCTAAAGAAAGGGCGATTACTGCAGGACATATTGCTAATCCAAATAGTAAACCAAACGATTTTATCAAGCCTGGACATTTATTTCCAGTAGTAGCAAAAACAAATGGCGTATTGGTAAGGCAGGGTCATACAGAAGCAGCGGTTGATTTGTGTAAATTAACAGGACACGAACCTGCAGCGATCATTTGTGAGGTGATGGATAATGAAGGTAATATGATGCGCAGGGAAGGCCTTTTTGAATTTGCTACAAAACTTGAGCTTAAAGTAATAAACATTCAGCAAATAATTGATTACAGAAATGAAACAGAAAATCATTTACTTTTCGTTTCTAAGTCTGCATTGCCAACCCCTTTTGGAAACTTTGATATTGAAGTGTATGAAAATATTTTAACTGGAGTTGAACAGGTGTTGATTTCTATGAGGAAAACTGAAAATAAGCCCATTGTAAGAATTCATAGTGAATGTATGACAGGTGATATTTTTGGAAGTTTAAGATGTGATTGTCAACAGCAACTGCATAGTGCTTTATCGCTCATCGCTGAAAATGGCCATGGCTATATTGTTTATTTAAAAGGGCAGGAGGGTAGAGGTATTGGTATTGGAAATAAAATTGCAGCTTATGCCTTACAGGAGCAAGGTTTGAATACTTATGAGGCCAATGAAAAGTTAGGCCTACCAAAAGACAATAGAAACTATCTAGAAGCCATTTGGATGTTAAAAGCATTATCTATTGATGATTTTTATTTGTTGAGTAATAATCCTGAAAAAGTGGATGCCTTAACCAAAGCAGGATTATCATTTAATATATTACAGGTTGGCATAACAGCAACCAGTCATAATCAACAATATCTCACTGATAAAATTGAAATAGGTAAGCATACCATTAAGTTCAATTAAAATTTATATACAATGATTGCAATTATTAAAGCACAATTCAATAGTCACATCACCGATTTATTAGAAGCGGGCTGTACTGAATATTTAGCTGAACATAATTTGCCATTTACTACATTTGAATGTCCTGGTGCAGTGGAGACAGTGGTGTATGCAAATAAATTAATTAGCACAGGAAAATATAAGTCAATTATAGTAATTGGTGCAATAATAAAAGGAGATACAGATCATTATGAATATGTTTGCCAGTATGTAACAAATGGAATTAGCCAACTTTCTGCACTGCACACTATACCAATTATATTTGGAATTTTGACTGTACAAAATGAAGAACTTGCTTATGAAAGGGCTGCAATTGACCGTATGAATAAAGGGAAAGAATTTGGTGAGACAGCACAGTTTATGATGAACGCATTTGAGCATTTATAATTTTCTTTTAGATTTGGAAATACCCCTCAGATAAGTTCACTGCGGTAGCATGAATAAAAATCATACACGAATGGAAAGAATTGATATTGACAGAATCATTGAAATGGCTTGGGAGGATCGAACGCCTTTCGAGGCAATATCAATACAGTTTGGTATAACTGAATCGGATACCATTAAACTGATGCGATCTGAATTAAAACGTAATAGTTTTAATCTTTGGCGTAAGCGCGTAAATAGCGGGGTAAGTCAGAAGCATTTAAAGAAAAGAAGTGCCGATATAAAGCGATTTAAGTGTTCTATGCAAAAAACTGTTTCAATGAATAAGATAAGTAAGCGGTAATCTTATTTTATTTTAGGTGTAAACTTCTGCTTTTTACAAGCGTCACTACAATACAAAACCTGTTCCCAATCATTTGCCCACTTTTTGCGCCAGGAAAATGGACGATTACAATAAAGGCATTGCTTAGTAGGGAGATCGCCCTTTTTAACTGTTTTATTATTACTATTTTTCATGCAATCATTTTTGGGCGTGCATTTGCCTAAATGTTAAATTAATTCTAGACTCCGTTATTTTTTTTGATTTTGGGAGCGCATGCAACCAATGCGACTGAATGGGTCCTTTCATTTCAAGTAGAGATCCATTTTCAAGTTGAATTGATATCGTTTCTTTGGTTACCTTATGTTTAAAGGAAAATTTTCTTGAAGCGCCAATACTTAATGAAGCTATTGAACTATTGGCTATAATCTCTTTTTCATTATCACTATGCCATCCCATGGATTCTTCCCCGTTATGATACAAATTTAACAAACAAGCATTGTAGGTTTGTTTAGTGAGGGATTCAACTATGTTTTTAAGTATGATTAGGGGATCCTTCCAGGGTAATCCTATTTTAGTTTTACTAGCGTAGGTGTAGGCTATTGAAGCATCACTATAAAATGCAACTTTTCGTTTTGTAATTATTTCTTTCCCAAACATGACCACTCTTTCATTTTCCCAATTGATTTCATTCAAAAGTTCGTCATATAATGGCTTTATTTGCTCGTCGGATATGACTTTCTCATGGTATAATGCAATGCCATCCTGATGTATGATATTGTGTGGGTTTTTCAGCATTAATACAGATTAATTTTTAGCTAAATTATTCATATTCAAGTGATATAAAAGCTTTTAAATGTGTTTTTATATAAGAGGTAGTAGTATGTTTTGTTTATTCTTTGTTTAATTTATTTATATTTTTATTTAACAAAATGGTACTTTTTTTTAACATTTTATTTTTTTTAACATTTTATTTTAACTAATTATTAAAACTTTTATAACTTGTTGTTACAACGATTGAGATGCTATTGCTTTGTTTCTATGTGTAATCGTATGCATGAAAATAGACTTACTAAATTCGATATTGTTGTGCATTAAATTGTTCACCAAAACTCAAACATATGGATTTATTTCTTCTTGATGCTTCAATGCAGATCGCAAAGACTGACTATGTGTCTTTTACTTTCTTCGTTGGCACAATGGCTATGATGGCCGCAGCAGTATTTTTCTTTTTAGAATTGAACAACACTAGTAAAGAGTGGAGAACTTCGGTACTTGTATCAGGGTTAATCACATTTATTGCAGCTGTTCACTATTACTACATGCGTGGATATTATGCTGAAACGCATGATAGTCCAACTTTTTTCCGTTACGTAGACTGGTTATTGACTGTGCCTTTAATGTGCGTTGAATTCTATTTAATCACTAAAAAAGCAGGCGGTACTACAAGTTTATTATGGAAAATGATTTTAGCTTCTGTAGTAATGTTAGTTACAGGTTATTGGGGAGAAGCAGTTGCTCCAGCACAAGCAACTTTATGGGGAACTTTAAGTGCTATCGCTTACTTCTACATTGTATATGAAGTATGGTTAGGAGATGTTAAGAAATTAGCAACATCCGCTGGTTCTGCAGTAGCATCTGCAAATAAAGCACTTGGTTGGTTTATTTTAGTTGGATGGGCTATTTATCCTCTAGGATATTTAATCGGTACAGCTGAAGGACAATGGTATGCTGGCTTTGCTAATATTGGATTAAACATGGATGTTATTTACAATATTGGAGATGCAGTTAATAAAATTGGTTTTGGTTTGGTTATTTATAGCTTAAGTAGAAAAGCTGCTTAATTTATTAAAATAACTTTATGGGGCAAGTTGGTTACTTGCCCCTTTTTTTTAATTTATACTCATGCAAATTAAACTTCGGTTATTCTTAATATTATTTGCATTCTTTTTATTTCTTTTAGATTGGGTTTTTGTTTTAACCAATAGCACCCAAATTTCATTCTTAATACTAGTTTTGATTCTCTTTGGTGTTCCGCATGGTGCTCTAGATTTATACATTGATCAACACTTACGCAAGTCAGAAAGTAATCAAAAAGTGTTCCTTTTAAAATATATAGGTAATATTATTGCCTATGCTTTGGTTTGGTATTTCTTTCCCATCGCAGCCTTAGTCATTTTTATCCTAATTAC